>DAOVNN010000206.1 GCA_030630165.1 Candidatus Krumholzibacteriota bacterium | reverse complement strand
GACGTTGTATTTTCGGATCAGCTCCTCGTCGTCGATATCCAAGCTCGTGTTGATCACGATCCAGCCCCCCTCCTTCAGCCCGTCGGTAACATTGACGGTAGAAAGAAGAACGCTGTCGAGGACGATGAGATGATCGGGCTCGTAGATCTGGCATCTCTCGCGGATCACGCTGTCCGAGATGCGGGTGAACGCCATTACGGGAGCGCCTCTGCGCTCGACGCCGAAAGCCGGAAACGCCTGGACGAACTTCCCCTCGTGGAAGAACGCGTCCGCCAGGATCTCCGAGGCGATCACCGATCCCTGGCCTCCGCGACCATGGGTCCTGATTTCCAGCATATCCAGTCCCTTTCCAGCAGGTTGACGGTTACCCGTTTCCTGTGAGTATTTCTGATAGAAGCCTGGCCTTCCCGGACGGGAAAAACCCGCTCAAAAGAGTACACCGGCCATATGCCGCCGGTCAAGCGCTTTTTTGTTATCTCTTATAAATTAATGTTTATATGTGTCCGGCGCAAGATAATCCTGATAATCCCGCAGGGTATTCCCAATCTCCCGAAGGGTATTCATCATCACCCGAAGGGTATTCCCGGAATCCAGTAGCGAAATACCTCGGCAAACCCCCATTATCCTCTTGCCATATAAATAATTACAACAACACCCGGCGGCATGAAGCCGCCGGGTGCAGATTAAATACGCCCAGGAGGATTCGAACCCCCAACCTCCTGGTCCGTAGCCAAGCGCTCTATCCAATTGAGCTATGGGCGCATATTCTATCGAATCTATCTCAAATAGTGGCGGAGAGGGAGGGATTCGAACCCTCGGTAGAACGTTAGCCCTACAACCGCTTAGCAGGCGGATGCCTTCAGCCGCTCGGCCACCTCTCCGCTTGACTTCATCTTTTTATGGCGGAGGGCGAGGGACTCGAACCCCCAAGGGCTTACGCCCGGCGGATTTCAAATCCGCTGCCTTACCAATTAGGACTAGCCCTCCAAAAAAAACCGCTTCCGCAGTCCGACGGAAGGTACCGATTAGTATATGAAGTACCCGTCAGGCTGTCAAGAACAGACAGGCTGACCCGATAAAGAGCGGATTACTGCGGCAGCGGAGGCTCTGCGTCCTCCTTCTCCCACTCCTCGATCCTCTTTCTGCTTCTGTTTCTCTTGAATAGATACGCGAACAGAAACAGGACCAGCAACATCAGCCCATACGGGGATATATTCAGGAAAAGGGCGGTCCTGCGGTACCTGCTTCTCATCGCCGCCTCGAATCTGCCTGAGAACTCCCCGGTCGTCTCGCCGAATGTCAAGATGAAGGCTCTCTCGAAATCTCTCGTATCTCTCAGGAACGCGGTGAATGTGACCAGGTCCCTCTCCCCTCCCCCGATAAGTTCGTCGACCGCGGCGTAACTGATCCGGTAGGCCACAGCAGCCTTGCCGGCGCTTTTGGGAAACCTGCCCTGTAGATCCTCGAGACGCGGCACATCATCCCTCGCAACGGTCAGAGCGAGGCGCCACTGATCGCCGAGGGTCCACTCCCTCGACTGCCGCATCGCGAGCCCCTCGACGAACCAGGAGGGACTGCGTGCTCCGCCCGTCCGCTGGGCGAGAAAGACATGAGAGAGCTCATGTTTGATCACTGTCTCCAGGGGCCGGTTCGACAACAGGATGCGGGACGCGTCGATACCGATGATCATTCTCCGTGAATCACCGAACGCCTCTCCCCACTCAGGCAGCCGCCCGCTGTGCAGACGCCTGAACGACGGAGTATCGGGGGCAATGATAAACGCGACCGGCGATACTTTCTCGAGCCCGATGCCGGCCGCGATCTCACCTGCGGACCTGCAGACGATCTTCTCGATCTCAACGGCGAGCTTCTCGCCCCTGTCAGCGTAATAGATGATATACGTCCCGCACGAGGCGGATCTCGCGTAATACCCTTCGAGGCTTTCGACAAACATCCTGTCGTAGGAAGCGGCCGGTCCGGCCGATAACAGGGCCGTCGATATAACAGCGGCAATCACAAGGATCACCGCGGCACCGAGGCTCAGATGGTCGCGGTGGAAGACCTTGTGAAATATCTTCGAAGGGAATCTGGTCGGATGGATCAAGAGATCAGCTCTCTCCCTTTATGGGAGACAGCTCACGCAGCCGTCTGACGACCTTGGGGAAGGTCTCCAGAAAGGCGTCGACGTCCTCATCTGTATTGCAGATGCCCAGGCTGATACGCAGCGCTCCCTGCGCCTCGACGGGATCGAGGCCCATCGCCTTGAGGACATGGCTCGGATCGGGGTCGCCGGTCGCGCACGCACTGCCGCTCGACAGAGCGAACCCGAGCATGCTGAGGTTGAGCGACATCGCTTCCCCCTCGATTCCGGGCACTGTGACATTGCAAGTATTGGGAACCCTGGGGGCTCCGCCGCCATTGATATGGACATTGGGGACCTTCTCGAGTATCCCCTCCTGGAGCCTGTCGCGCAGAGCGCCTATCCCGGCATTCTCCTCCTCGAGATGCAGGGCGGAAAGCCTGCACGCCTCGCCGAATCCGACGATCGCGGGAATATTTTCAGTGCCGGGCCTGAGACCTTCCTCCTGGTGCCCGCCGGTATAGATCGGCTCGACCGGCGTGCCGCGCCGTACGTACAGAGCTCCGATACCTTTCGGACCATAAAACTTGTGGGCCGAGATCGAAAGGAGATCCGCTCCCAGTTCGCCGACATCGACCGGTATCTTTCCCATGCCCTGAACGGCGTCGACATGGAGGATGATACCGCGGGGTCTGAGGATCCCGGATATCTCTTTCAGGGGCTGGATGACCCCCGTCTCGTTGTTCGAGACCATGATGCTGGCAAGGATCGTACTGTCTGTAACAGTCTTCTCCAGATCGGCGACGTCGATCGAACCGTCCCGCCTGCAGGGAAGGTATGTGACGGCCACGCCTTCTTTTTCCAGGGCCTCGCAGGTTTTCAATACTGCCGGGTGCTCGATCGCGGATGTGATCAGGTGGGGCTCGGGGACCTTTTCGCGAAACGCCCTGACGACCCCCCTTATCGCGATGTTGTCCGACTCGGTGCCGCCCGACGTGAATATCACCTCTGCCGGCTCGGCTCCTATAAAGGAAGCGACGTGTTCACGCGCCTCGTCGATGACGCCCCTGTTCTCCTGACCGAAGAAGTGGAGGCTGCTCGCGTTTCCGAATCTCGTGTGCAGGAATGGAAGCATCGCCTCGATGACTTCCTCCCGCATATACGTGGTGGCGTTGTGGTCAAAATAGACCCTGCGCTTCGAATCGTTCATGACGTGATTATCTCCGGTGGCAGAAACAGGCCCGCTGCAGGCATTGGTTCCCGGCAAAAGCGATCGTCAAAGGGGCCGCAGCAATAAAGTCAGTCGTTCTTTTCCTTGTCGTAGAGCGTCTTAATATCGGACAGATTATATGACGAGATGACGCTCGAGATATCCTCCTCCAGTTTCTTCAGGATCGGCACGACGACGCAATCTTCGAACTTGTCGCAGGGATTCTGCTTCTCGCCCTCACAGTTCCCGCTGAGACAGCTCGCAACATAGAACGAACCCTCGAGCGCCTCGACGATATCGCTGATCTTGATCTCCTCGGGGGGTCTCTTGAGCCTAAAACCTCCTCCCGGTCCCCTCACTCCGACAATGATGTCATGTCTTCGAAGGTGGGCGAGAAGTTGCTCGAGAAAACTCGGCGAAATACCCTCCAGTTCCGATATCTCCTTCGCCGATACCGGCTGCTTTCCGTATCTCTCGGACATGACAGCCAAAGCCCTGAGGCCGTATCTGAACATCGCGGTTAAACGCATTTTCCGTCCTTAACGTTACAGTACAGACATTACTCGCAGCTATATATATACCTGATTCGGGGCTCTCAGGTCAAGTGCCTGACCGCATTCCATGGACAGAAAAACCTGGGCGGCGAAAACTTCCTTGGCGAAGCGATCCGCAAACCGGTTATTCCGCGAACCTTATCTCCTTTATCTTGGCTCCCTTCTTGACACTCGTAACAACGTCCATCCCCTCGACCACGCACGCAAAGATCGTGTACTCCCCGTTGAGCGCATTTTTGCACTCCTTGAGGATGTAGAACTGCGTGGACCCTGAGTCGTAGTCGTCGGGATAGCGGGCCATACCCACCATCGCCTTGTCGTGCTTGAGGCTCTGGTAGAACATCTCGCCCTCGATCGGCTCGAGCTTAGTCTCCTTCTTTCCCGTCTGGATCAGCCATGACTCGACCCTGTGGAACTTCAGCCCGTTGTAGAAACCGTCGTTCACAAGCAGCGTGAACCGCTCGACTGTGAGAGGAGCTTCCTCGGGCATCAATTCCATCACGATCTCGCCGCCCTTTTCCAGGACGATCACGACCCTCGGAGCGTCTGATATCGGACCCTCTTCTCTGGCAGCAGCGTCTGCTGTCGCTTCCGCCTGTGGATCCTGCTGTTGCTGTGGAGCTGATTCGGCAAGTACGGCATTGGTATCGGCGGCAGTAACGGGAACCGTTGCGGCAAACATCAGGATGATGAGCGCTGCCAACAGTGCTCCCGGACGGCGCCTGCGCGTCTTCCCGGAAGAAACCATCGATTTCACCTCCATCTATTAAAAGACAGAGCCTCCCCGTTTGTCGGGGAGGCTCCGGAATGAGCAATGGTCACGTAAGGATCAGGATCGGGTCTATTCGTACTGTTCCTGCTCCTTTTTGGCCTCCCGAATCTTTATCAGCTTCAGCTGGCGATCGACCTGCTTGACCGCGCGACCGGACCAGGTAGGATCGCCCATGCCGGCGACCTTCTCGAACTTCGCGATCGCTCCTTCGTAGTCGTTCTGCTTCGACAGCGCTTCGCCCCACTGGTAGGTGAGGAACGCGGTCTCGCCGTCATTGAGGGCCAGCCCGGCCTTTGCCGCCGCGGCCGCCTTCGGGTACGTCGCGTTCTCGTTGTATATCATGGAGAGGAGCGCGTATGTAAACGCGTCGCCTCCATTGATCGCTACAGATTTTTCCAGCTCGGCCGGTGCCTCGGCCTTCCTGCCGGTCTTGAACATCGCGTATCCCAGCTTCCGGTGAAAGCCGGGATCGTCGGGGAATTCCATCACGAGCGACTCGTAGAGAGGAATAGCTTTCTCGTAATCCGACTCGCTGAAATAGGCCTTCGCCAGTAGCTTCTTGAACTGGTGGTTCTCCGGAGCGGCTTCTATAGCCATATGGAGATATTCGTACCTCTTCTCCTTGTCGCCGAGTTTCCCGTAGAGGGAAGCGAGCGTGCCCATCGTCGTCGCATCCTTCGGATTCGACTTCAGCGCGCGCTCGTAATAGGTTATCGCTCCGCGCGAATCGTCTCGCCTCGCCGCGATGAACGCGAGGTTGACATTGCCGCTGTAGTTGAGCGTGTCCTTCTCGACAAGCATCAGGTAGTAGGTCTCGGCGCTGTCG
>DAOVNN010000017.1 GCA_030630165.1 Candidatus Krumholzibacteriota bacterium | reverse complement strand
TGGTCGTGAGGAAAAATCGGCCGAGCTACTCGAGCTCGCTTCGTCTTATATCCTCGCCAACGCGCCGCTGGGGCGCAGGCTCTGGAAAGAGGAAAAACACGAAGAGGCCCTGGAGAAATACATATACCTTGCTGCCGGTGCTCCGGGGTACAGGAAATACATCAAGCTCGACAGCCTGTACGCGATCGTCCATCCGGAACCCAATGATCTCGAGGCGAGGATAGCGGCTCTCAGGGTAGTAGAAGGCACACAGGTTCCGGACAGGGAGTTTGTTGATATCAGGGGCATGCGTCATTCGATCTCCGGGTACAGCGGTAAGAAGCTGGTGATCGCCGCCTTCAGCCCTACCTGACCTCCCTGCATTGCGGAGTTACCGCAAATGGAGGAACTGAAGCGGAAAGAAGATGCTCTCGGATTCAAGCTGCTGCTGATGGACGGGAAGGGGATGCTCGGGAAGACCCGTGGTATCATGGATGACAAGGGAATCACAATTCCGGTGCTCCTGGACAGTGGATCCTACTCGAGAAACGTTCTCGGAACGATGTATACGCCGACTACCTACGTGATAGATGAAGAGGGCCGGGTGAGGTGCCGTCTTGTGGGGCATTCGGAGGATTTCAACGGGATAATCGCCGACGTAATGAGCCGGATATAGACGTTCTGAGGCAGAAATGTGGCGTGTCGGCTTGCTGGATGATGGCGTATCCTGTTGGTATGATTTAAGATAAAAAACGAGGACCCTGCCTCTAAAAAGGGGTGGGGTTCTTGCCATGTTGTCCGTCGAAGTTGCTTCGCAGTTCCAGGCAAGAACCCCGGAGGGGTGTTCCCCGAACAATTGGGTCTCGCATTGCCAATATATAACAAAGAATCATTATAAGTCAAGGATTATTAACTGATGAAACCAGTAGGTTAATCTCTCCATTCCCGTCAGACACCCGCTCCGGCCGGCTCGCCTGCTGTGAGTGTGATGGCTGCTTCAGATATCTGTTCCTGCAGTTCGGGGCCGATATCCAGTGAGGTTGCTCTCTCCAGTACAGCAACTGCTTCTTTGCTGTCACTCATTTCTCCATTGAGGATCTTCGCCAGTGCGATAGATGACTTGGCGGTCACTGAGGGAACTGTATTGCAGGTGATGATGAACCGGTGGATGTCGATAGCCTCGGGATGATGGCCCTGCGACGAGAGCCATTTCGCCGATCTGAGCAGAAGTTGTGGATTGACGTCGACCGAGGCGGGGGACCTGTCCTCGATTATCTCGAGGACCAGTCTCGCCGCGTCCTCGTTGCGGGATTTGAGCAGCATGTTCTTCAGCACCCTTTCGTTCATCTCGCAGCACTCGTCGCTCATATCATGTTCCCTGTAGAGCACGGCGATGTCTCGCTGGAGATTGAGATCCTGAAGGCGTTCTTCTGTGAGAGTTGTGAAGAGCAGCCTGGCCCGCTCGACATTTCCCGAAGCGAGGAGCTCGCATGCCTCATCGAACCTCGGGTCCTTGAGCACCCCGTTGTTGACTCTCGCCTTCTGGACGGATGGATCTATCCATTTCGATTCGACTCCTGTAGCCTTGAACACGAGCGCCGTGACCACTCCTCCCATGTACCCCGCTATATGAGCTACATAGGCCACTCCGGAACCGCCCATAAAATCGGAAAGTTCTTTGAAAGCGACCTGCTGTATGAACCAGAACGGAAGGAATACAAAAGCCGGGAGGTAGAAGGTGCCCCAGAACGGCCTGAACAACAGAAGGAAAAAATAGAAGAACTTTATCTTTGTCATGAAATGTCTGACCGTAAACGCTCCCATCGCCGCCGCGATCGCACCGGACGCACCGATCATCGGAACGGACGATCCCGGTTCAGAGAGGCAATGGGCCAGTCCCGCGAACATTCCGCCGATGAGGTAGAATCCGAGAAAGGTCTTTCTGCCCCAGGTGTCCTCGAGAAGGCATCCTACCACCCAGAGGAAGAGCATGTTTCCCATGAGGTGCCAGAAATCGCCGTGCAGGAACATGTGTGTGATGAAGGTATGTACCCTGCCCATCCTGCCCGGGACAAGGCCGAGTGCATAGTTTACATGACTGTCGAGGACCTTGTTCTCCCGTTTCTTGAGTCTCTTCCAGTCGTCGAATTCGCTCGCTTCCTCGCTGAATTCGGGGTAATACGATTCATCCCTGTCCCCGAGTTCCAGGCCGAATTCCTCGATGTCATCGAAAGCGTGGTATGAACCATCCATCGCCGCGATGAGACCCGTCTCCAGGTTGTAATAGTCCTCGGCATTTTCCATCATCTCGAGACCATTGGCGGCTTCAGGGCTTATGTACCCGGGTACTCCGCCGTCACGGCTCCTGTCCAGGATGTAAAGCCGGACCTGCTGGGCGTAAAGGTCCCTGTGGACCCGGAACATCTCTTCACCGGTCTGTCCGGACATCGCGGAAGCGAGGATGTGCACTATTATGCATGCAGCAATAAGTCCAATAGTGACTTTGGGCTTCAAGGCCAGGTCGGCTTTAGTGCCAATGGGGATGATCATGAGCGGACCTTTCTACTATTGCAATATGAGACTGTCCTCTGGGCAGCCCTTGGTATTGCCGCCGGGCTGGATGCATAACCGCATGTAAATAAATATCTTGATGAATTGTCCCTGGCCCGGCCAGCCATTTCGAGAGGTAATCTGCAAGAAAGATTCCAGACCGGTGCCGGAAATCAGAGGCCGGCGGTCAGCGTGATCCGGCTGCCTGGTGTGCCATCTTCAGCGGTACGGGGATGCGGTATTTCGGTGCGCATGCGAGAATGAAACGAATCGAAGTGCGCAGGTCGATCAGGTGTCCCGGGGAGACGTAAACGGGCCTGACTCCCGATCTCGTTCTCAGTACAGATCCGATTACCCGGCCCGACCTGTCACTGACCGGTGATCTGTCTCCGCGCTCCGGTCCCGGCTCCTCGTATCTGCCGAAGAGGTGCGATTTGGCGCAGCCTATCGATGGTATGCCCAGTGTGATGCCAAGATGGCTGGCCATGCCCAGTCCCCTTGGATGTGCCGTGCCGTGGCTATCGCACAGGAGCAGGTCGGGGAGGGTCTGAAGATGTTTCCAGGTTTCGAGGATCGGTGGTATCTCGCGGAATGACAGCAGACCGGGGATGTATGGGAAAGATGTCGCGGTATCCCGCACAACAGTTTCAAGCTGCTGCAGGCCGGGGAATGAAACAACGGTCAGCGCCGCACGAGAAATCTCCCGGGTGGGGAAATGAACATCGGCCGCGGCGATCGTACTGACTTTGCGTCCATCCCATCTCCTGCTGACCAGGTCTCTGAGACGCTTCTGCAGCTCAACCGCTTCGGAAGGAGTCAACGTCTCCGTGGGATGGTTCATCTCTCTCAGTCGATCTCGACTTCCTCGCCCGGCTCAGGCAGGTGTACCGGGTATCCTTCGGCGATAAGTGTGTTGAAGAGCTCGCGCGACTGCTCCTCCTCGCCGTGCACGAGGAAGATCCCCTTGATCCTGCCCTTCAGGGGCTTCACGTACTCGACCAGGTCGTTGCGGTCGGCGTGGGAACTGAAGGCGTTCATGATCTCGACCTCCGCCTTGAGGCCGTATTCCTCGCCGAATATCTTCACTACGGGCCGTCTCTCGACGATCTTGCGGCCGAGCGTGTTTCTCGCCATATAGCCGACGACGAGCACGGTGTTCTTTGGGTCCTCGATATTGTTCTTCAAGTGATGGAGGATCCTTCCCGCTTCACACATTCCAGACGCGGAGATGATGATCATCGGCCTGTCGTCGCTGTTCAGTTCCTTGGAGCGCTCCACATTCTTGACGTACTCGAAGTTGATCGTTCCGAGCGGGTCTTCCCCCGTGTTGAACGACCTGTACATCTCCTCGTCGTATACCTGGGGGTGATGGGAGAAGATCTCGGTGACCCTCGAAGCGAGAGGGCTGTCGATGATAACGGGGATGTCGGGGAGCCTGTTCTCGCGCCGCAGCTGGCTGAGGAAGTAGACGATCTCCTGCGTTCTCTCTAGAGCGAATGAGGGGATTATTATCTTGCCGCCTCTTTTGACCGTACGGGAGATGCAGTCAGCGAGCTTCTCCTTGCCCGTCTCGATCGGATCGTGGATGCGCCCTCCGTATGTGCTCTCCAGTATAAGCCAGTCTATCTCGGGAGGCTGCTCGGGATCGTTGAGTATTGGAATATTCTTTCGCCCGAGATCGACGGCGTAAGCGAGCTTTACCCTGTTGTCGTCGTCCCCGATCTCGATCAGCGGGGTCGCAGATCCGAGGACGTGGCCGGCATCGTAAAATGTGACATCGATGTCATCGGTGACGTTGACTCTCTGGTTGTAAGGATGGCCGGTGAAGAATTCCAGTGCCTCCACGGCCTCTTCTTTTGTGTAGATCGGTTTTACAGGGGGGAGCCCCTTCCTCTTGTGCAGCTTGCTGACGTACTTGGCGTCCGATTCCTGTATGTACCCGCTGTCGGGGAGCATGGCCGAGCAGAGATCCCTGGTCGGATCGGTCGTAACGATCCTACCTCCGAATCCCTGCTTTACGAGGTTGGGGATGTTGCCGCTGTGATCGATATGAGCGTGGGAGAGTATGCATGCGTCGAGTTCACCTGGAATAAAATCGAATGCCGAGTTTCTCTCGAAGAAATCCTGCCGGCGTCCCTGGAACAGTCCGCAATCGATGATGACCTTCGAGTTTTCTGTCGTCAGGAGGTGGTTCGAACCGGTTACCTCTCTGACCGCGCCGAGGAATTTCAGCTTGATTCCCATCGTTCTCCCTTCAGAGTCACGTTACGGCAGTATTCATCTCACGGATCACTGAGCATTGTCTAAATGTACGGCTCAAGATCGAGAGTTGCACTCTCTTCCTTGCTGCCTCTCCTGAACTCGATCTCGACCTTGTCCCCGTCTTCTCCCTTGAGCAGTGAGAGGATGCGGCTGATATTATCAGCCGTGGCTCCGTCACCTCCGACCGTCTCGAGAATGTCGCCGGGACGGATGCCGACCCTGGCAGCGGGTGATTCCGGTATCACGAGTCTTACGACGATATTGTCTTCATCGTCAGAGGATATCTGCATCCCGGAACGGTCCGGCCAGAACGGATCTCCCGCTGAGCTGTTCGGCCGGAGGACGGCCAGTTGATTCCTGTAGTCGAACCAGACGGTATACCGCTCGAGAATATCATTGCCGATCACACCGGAGATCCCCTCGAAGGCGCCTATTCCTTTTTCCCCGAGGGGAATCGTGAAAACCGGGCCGGCAAGTTCTATTTCTCCGATGTGCAGAGAACCGAAACGAGCGACAGCGGCCCGGTCCTCGCCTCCCGCGCCGGTCACGACTATCTCGATCGTTTTCCTGTCTTCCAGAAGCCCGTTCGCATCAACGAACGCTTTCTGAAGGACAGAGGAATTAGCGCCGGTATCTATGAAGAAGGTGCCTTCGTGCTCACCGTCCAGAACAGCTATTGTGGAGAATATCTTGTGCATGAGAGGAGCCAGTATCGTGTCCGCCCCTGAAATGGAAGGCTGTGAACCGGGCCTGAAGAAAGTGATCGTACTCTTTTCGTAGTCAATCCTCGTGACGAACCTGCTGAGGAAATCGTATCCGAGAACGCCGCCCGTCTCTATACCGGAGTAACGTCCAGTCAGCCCGGCAATCGGATAGATGATCACTGTCTGCTCCTCGAACTCGATACCGCCCGTGCTGAACCGGGGGATCCTCGTCATGCTGAAGTCAGTCATCCCGCCGACACCGGCGCCCGGAATATGCCCTCCGACCTCGAGGCCCATCGTTTCCGCCAGTCCCTCGTCGATCATTGTCATGCCGGCGCCCGAGTCGAGGAGGAAGAGCCGCTCCGGGCCGCCTTTCTCTAACCGTACGGGCAGATAGATATGCCGGTTCACATAGAAGAACTCGATCGTTGCCGAGTCACCCCCCGATACGAAGCTGAAGTCGTCAGCCAGGTCGCCGGGAGGGAGGAAGACCGCCGGGTCGACTTCTTTGTTTATCTCCATGGTGAGCGTTTTGATCTCAACAGTCTGGCCTATCGTCTTCTGTGTGGTGACTGTTCGGTAGGGCAGCACGATGCCGTCTGTATCCCTGTAATCGTGGAATCTCTGCTCGACGGTCCCCGTCATCGTTTTGATCTCCATAAGGATGATGAGGTATGATTCGGAATCGATGTACAGCCTGCAGGGATAACCGCCGTCAGGAGTGAGATTCAGAACGTGGCATTCAGAAGAATCGACCTCGGCCGTTCCTGAGTATTCAAGTACGGAGCCCTCGATCAGCGAAACGTATCCGAAGTTTTCCAGGAGGCAGGTCGTGACCTGGTTCTTTTGCGAGTCCTCGTCCTGCTTTATCTGCAGCATGCCGTTCGGCCCGACCATCCAGAGTCTGTCGCCGTCGTATCCCTGCGTAACGGTGAAGAGCCCCAGCTCGGCCTCCGTGCGGGAGAGGCAGGGCAGGAGTACAGTGGATCTGATAGTTCCCTTCATACCCGTCGAGATTATCTCGACCTCTCCGGTCGATATGATCGTGCGGATACCTTCGATCGCACTACGTCCACCAAGAGCCTCAACATGTCTCTCGAGGAGGACATCCAGTGGGATTTCTTCGGTCCTGACCGGCGATATGAGGACTGTTGCCAACAGGATGATCATCATAGAAAGACAGGTGGTTCTACCCATTATTTCCCCCGCTGACAGGTGTCATCGCGCTTCGCGGATTATCTGAAAAGCGGCTTGATCCCGCATCAAGAGGTGGATACGCCGCTTCCCGGAAATGTTATCACACCGCGGCGCGTGCTGGAAACCGCTATTGAAGAAATACCCCTATTTACCCGAATCGGCATGCCGGAGGAATAAGGATTGCAATTCACGGGGTCGAACCTTAAAGGACACCTTTGAACAGATTGAAAAACAGGTTCTTCCTGAAGCGCATGACGGTGAGGTCGGGAATGGGGCCCCGGTCCTCACCGCGCTCAGGATTTTTCTTACTCAGGTTCCGCTGATCGTCATAGAGTCGATGCGCAGAGTCGGACAGTTGATAGATCCCCGCCATTCCAGGTCGCTTCCGACCATCACTATTCCTGACAGCATCTGCGGGAACGTGCCTGTGACGGTGAACTCGCTGACAGGCTCAGCCAGTTTCCCGCCCCGGATCCAGATGCCTTGAGCTCCCTGCGAAAAATCTCCAGTGTTCCAGTTCGCGCCGGGGCCTGCGATCGATGTGAGATAGAGGCCGCTCTCTATATCGGCGATGATCTCGTCGGGCGAATGCTCTCCCGCTTTCATGTAGAGGTTGGACGGGCCGCCCGCGTTACCTGTTGTTTTGAGGCCCAGCTTCCTTGCCTGGTAGCTGCTCAGCAGGTAATTTTCGAGCGTTCCGGCGTTGACGATCGTCTTGGTGCGGGATCTGACTCCCTCGCCGTCGAAGGGTCTGCTTCCCGGCCTGCCCTTTATAAGGGGATCGTCTATGACCGTTACGAGCGGTGATCCGATCTCCTTTCCCAGCATATCGACGAGGAAAGAGGATTTTCTGTAAATACTGGATCCGCCGGCAGCACTTGCAAAATACGAGAGCAGTTGTCTGGCGGTGACGTCGTCAAATACCACCGGCACTGCGCAGGTCTTCGGCTTGACGGCGCCGAGCTTCCGCAGTGTTCTTTCGACCGCTCTGGACGCCACCTTTTCGACCGGATCCAGGTTCGTGAACGAGATAGAGGTCGAGTACCACCAGGAAGACTGCTTCTTACCCTTGTTTTCCCCGGATGCCGGCCGGTCCTCGGCGGCGCACGAGACGCTTATAGAACTCGAGGTCCTGTCGAAAGACTCGCAGAATCCAAGGGAGTTCGCGAGGACGCTTGTCAGTGTGACAGTCGAGCAGGAGGCGCCGTCGCTTATGATACGGGCATCGAGCGCAGTCGTCGCCTGCTCAAGCTTCATCGCCATGTCTATCTTCTCAGCGGCAGTGACCGCGGATGTACCTTCGTCGAATGAGCCGAGGTCCCCTTCCTCCGCGCCGAGTTCATCCTTGTCCGGCAGTCCGGCGTACTCATCGCGGTCCATCACCCCGGCCAGTTCGATTCCCTCGGTGATGAGCAGTCTGATGCTCTCTTCGGAAATATCGGTGGATGTTACGACCGCCTTGCGACCGTCGACGAATAGATCAATACCGATCCGTCTGGAACCGGACTCGACAAGATTCTCGGTATCGCCATTGCGGACCGTGACCGCGAATTCGGTGTCCCTCAGGAGCGAGACCTCGGCTTCATCGGCGCCCAGTGAGAGGGCGGTCTCGACCGTCTTTACCGCAAGATCCTTGAGTCGATCGTTTTCCATGTCTTCCGCAGTTCCTCCGTTACTGGAGCTCGCTTCCTCCCACGGTGATCTCCGATATCTTTATCGTAGGCAGACCTACGCCTACCGGTGCGCTCTGTCCCTTGCCGCAGGTCCACCTTCCATCGCTGAAAGAAAAGTCGCTGCCTGTCATTGTGACGCGTGTGAGGACATCTGGTCCGTTTCCGATGAGCGTCAGGTTTTTTACTGGTGCCGTGACCCGGCCGTCCTCAACGAGATATGCTTCTATCGGTACAAATACGAAATCCCCATTGGATATATCGACCTGCCCGCCCCTGAATGACTTGCAGTAGATGCCTTTTTTCGTTGAACGGAAGATATCGTCGGGATCGGACTCTCCTGCCGCGAGATACGTGACCGTCATCCTCGGCAGGGGAGGGCTCTTGTAAGATTCCCTCCTGCCGTTGCCGGTAAGCTCGACTCCGAAGTGCTTTGCGCTGATCCGGTCGTGCATGAAGCCCTTGAGGATCCCTTTCTCGATGAGGACCGTAGGTGTGGGAAGGGTCCCTTCGTCGTCGAAGTTGATCGCCCCTCGGTCGTTCATTACTGTTCCATCATCTATTACGGTGACGAGTTCACTGGCGACTCTGTCACCGATCCGGCCGGTATATGTCGATGTCTTTTTCCTGATAAAATCCGCTTCGAGTGGATGCCCGACCGATTCGTGGAGAAGGACACCTGATTCGGCTGGCGCGAGTATGAGTTCCATAGGACCCGCCGGAGCGTCGACGGCATCGAGCAGAAGAACAGCCTGTCTTGCCGCTTCCTGGCCGTGCTCTGCCGGGGTCATGCCCGAAACAAAATAGCTCATGCCGAGTCTTCCGCCGCCGCTCGATACCCCGATCTGCCTGTTGCCATCAGATTCTGCCACTACGGAGACTGATATTCTTATCATAGGCCTCGTATCCCGCAGCAGCCTGCCTTCCGAAGTGGCGATCTGAACCGTGCTGAGGCTGTCGGCCATTGATACGGTCGCCTTTATTATGCGGGGGTCGTGTTTTCTCGCCGCTTCTTCCGCTTCCTCTATCCAGGCGATTTTTTTCTCGAGGGGTATACCAGTGACGGGGTCTTCTACGGGGTACCGGTTTATGAATGGAACCTCACTGACCGCGACCGGTGGGGGAGAGGCTCCGGAGTCGGCGATCGCTGCCGCCGTGAGAGCCGCCCGGTTCATTTTTTCGAGGGAAAGATCCTCGGTATAGGCGTATCCTGTCCCTTCGCCCTTGATTGCCCGTATTCCGGCGCCGTGAGAGATCCACTTGATTCCCTCCTTGACGATCCCTTCTTCCATTGTGAGCTGGTTCTCGACGGCATGCTCGAAGTAGATGTCGCAGTATTCCGCTCCCCTGGACAGGGCGGTCTCCATGACCTTTATCATCTTCTCGTCGGGTATCTCGAAATAATCGGTAAAGGAAAGCACCGCAAGTACCTCCGAATGCAGCGCGACAGGTTGATAATGTTCCAAATACCCGGGAAATGCCCTTTCCTGCGAGATTGCGACGGACAGGGCAAAGTTGCCCGCGTAAATAATAGATGGTATACTATATTGAAAGGTCCCCTTTGGAAAGGAATTTCCGGTTGAAAAGCTACGTGACGCAGCAGCCGTCTTTACTCATCCTTGTCCTCCTGCCGATTCTTTTGACAATACTGCCCGGCAATCGGCCTGTCTCTGCGCAGGGCTGCGGGCTCTGTGACCTGGCGGGGAGGATCGAGCGAGAGGAGCTGATCACCACTGTACGGGAGCTCAGCGGTTCAGATTCGGTGACAGTCGGCGGCACGAGGCAGCGGATCCTGACGAGGTCGGCCCTGCTGCCCGAGAAACTCGTGGCCAGGGACTATCTTCTCGAGCGCGTGGCGGAACTCGGCTACAGTACGGTTCGGCAGCCCTTTTCCCTGAGCGTTCACTATCCCGATCTGCTTGCCGCGGAGATCTCGGTGACGGGCGAGACGTTGTGGACAGGTTCGGACGAAGGAGAGATTTTTCTCATGACAGCCTCTGACGGCTGGAACAGCATCAGGCTGATATCAAGGATAGACGCGAGAATATACGATCTCGCACGCGATCATTACGGTACACTCTGGGCGGCCTGCAAGAAGATAGGGGCGGGGCTGGGTGAACTGCATTATTCTGATGACGGCGGCATGACCTGGCAGGCGAAGATCATCGACAACTCCATTGTCCAGGCGCTCAGCTCGATCGTCTTTTCCTCGCCTGACGCCGCAATCGTATCCGGTTCGTACGGAACTGTATTCAGGATGCAGTATTTCGCAGGCGACTGGCACATCACCTATTTCGTCCCGGCTGATTTTTACTACCGGCAGCTCAATGGCTCAGCCGCATCGGGACCGATGCATATCTGGATCGTGTCTAACGGAGGGACGATCTTCGAGAGCGAGGATCTGGGAGGTACCTGGACCGATACGACACTGAATCCGTACAACCTCAGGGATATCGCTTTCCATGGCCCCGACAGGGGAATAGCAGTGGGCGAGGGGCTGACGTATTACACCGACGATGGAGGCGATACGTGGAACATGGTCGCCATCAACGCTGATTTCTTTACGGTAACGATGCTCGATACCCTCGAGGCGGTCGCGGCCGGTGTCGGCGGCGAAGTGTGGGAGACAGGAGACGGCGGAGTCAGCTGGTCGCAGACAGCGTATGATTGCGATCGGGACGAGGATATCAGGGAAACGGTCCTTTCTCCCCCTGACTCGATCTGGGCGGTCGGGAGGAACATGCCCCTGCGGCTTGAGTTCGGGGGGGCCGAAGTCACCTGCCGGCAGTGGGAACTGGCTGATACGATCTGGGGTGAGAATATCGTTTTCGGCAGTGACGGCCAGACATTTCCCGATGAGAAGATAGTGATCTGCGCCCACTACGACTCGAAAAACTGGAAGGATCCCTACTACGCTCCAGGCGCAGACGACAATGCCAGCGGGTGCGCCGGTGTTCTCGAGATTGCGAGGGTATTCGCCGGTGCGGCATTCGAGAGATCGATCGAGTACATACTCTTCGACGGGGAGGAGATCGGGCTGCTCGGCAGCAGGTATTATGTCGCCGAGCGGGACACCGCCCTGACGATAGAGGCCGTGATCAATATCGACATGATCGGCAGGGATTACGGGGGGGGAGTCGTTGTCGATGTCGCCGGCAGGGACGATCCCGTCGATTCGGCGCTGGCCGCAGTGATCATTGAAATGTCGTCGTTCCTGCAGCTCGATCTCGACTGCGAATATCTCTATATTGCCTCGCCGACGAGCGATCATATCGCGTTCTGGGAGATTGACGGAGTGCCGGCGATACTGATGATAGAGAATGAGTATCGTAACAATCCGCACTATCACAACAGCTCGGACATCGCCGACTATATCGATTTCGATTACATGACAGATGTCGTCAAGGTCGTTGCAGGCTCCGCCTCGCAGCTGGCAGGGCTGATCCGCACCGATCCGCTTCCGTCGACAGTCGTTCTCCATCAGAACTTCCCCAATCCCCTCTTCAATCACACGAGGATCAGGTTCGAACTTCCATCGCGCCTGCCTGTCGACCTGACCCTGTTCGACCTTACGGGTAGAGCGGTTGTGGTGATGATAAAAGATTCTCTCAATGAGGGCAGGCACGAGTATGCCTGGGATGGAAGGGGATCCACGGGTGAAGCGGTCGCAAGCGGGGTCTATTTTCTCAGGCTCAGGGCCGGAAGCACCGACCGTGTCCGGAAAGTCGTCATAGTACGATGACGACGATCATGCAGTGATCACTTCTACATCGCCGAATACCTGCGAGCAGTCGATGACGAGTGTACCCTCGCCGCTGCCGGCTCCAGGTGAGCGGTAGCATTTCCCTTCGAAACTGCCATCCTCGGGGGCCTTGATCTCACCGAAGACGCCGCTGCTCCTCACTTCGACCGGCATACCGGCCGGAACCCTTACGGATATATCACCGAAGACCGTATGGAGGTCGAGCTGCCCGTATCCGACTATCCGACGGACCTCGGCCAGGTCGATCGATATCGTGCCGAAGACCGTACTCGCGCTTCCACCGGAAAAATCATCAGTGCGGACCCGGATGTTGATATCGCCGAAGGCGCTGGAATGCTTCACGTAAGGCGAATCGGATGTCTCGACCGTGTCGCCGAACATCCTGCGACCGCCGTGCTGTGAGTATCTACCGCGTTTTCGCAGGAGACTGAATCCCCAGACGATCAGGATGACCGGCCAGAGCCTCCAGAAACTGCCCCAGAGGTCGATTGCGCCGAAGCCGTCGAGCAACGCGAGAAAACCTATGATAATCAGGGCCAGCGCCCATTTTATTTCCTTCGATCTCAGGTCCATGTCACTCGCCTTCCTTCGTATTGCCCCCGCCGGGTTTGGTTATGATCAGGACACCGATGCCGATCAGAAGCAGGGGCCAGACATATTTCAGAACGGGGATGCTTCCCATCAGAAAGATTGTTCCGATGATCGTCAATATTACCGCGGGCACGAGGATGCCCCTGTCCCTTTTTCCGAACAGGAACATCGCGTAGAATCCGAAAGCCGGCGCCAGTATGAAGAAGGGCCAGAGACTATCCAGTATCGCCCAGTCGAATCTCGCGCTGATATTGAAGATTATTCCTATCGTAAGGAGGATGGTCCCCGGCATGATCAGGCCGTCCTTACTGCGGTCAAACATGAATCCAAGCCAGAAGATGACTCCCATCACGATCAGTATCCAGGTCCAGAGCACTTCCCAGTCGAGGTCGAGCGCTCCGAAGTTGCCCAGCAGAAATACTATTCCGAGCCCGATCAGGATCAGACCAGGCACTATCTGTCTCTTATTGCCTTCGCTCATCATCCTACCTCCATCACGCGTCAGTATGTCCTCCAGTTACATCGATCTTCTTTTCGGGATTCAGAATGATGTAAACACCCAGGCCGGCTGTTATAAACGGCCAGATATATTTTAATACGGGAACGCTCTTCAGAAGGAACATCCGGCTGATTACTCCCAGCACGGCAGCGGTGATCAATAGGCTCCGGTTTTTCCTGCTGAGCAGATATGTGAAGTAAAGACCGAGCGCGGGAGCCAGGATAAATATGGGCCCCATGCTTTCGATGGTAGCCCATGTGTATTTTGCTATCAGAAAGAATACTATCCCGTAGATCACCAGTATCGTTCCTGGCATTATCAGGAAGCCCCGGCTCCTATCCATCAGGAATCCCAGCCAGAAGAGCACACCCATTATCATGATCATCCATGGGAAGACCATTTCCCAGTCAGGATGGAAGACACCGAAATTGCCGAGGATGAAGATCAGCCCGATAAGAATCAGTGCCAGTCCCTGAAGGATCGGTCTCGACTTGACTTCGCTCATTGTCCTACCTCCGTTTTGCGCCGGTCGTCAGTGGCCGGCAGCAGTCTTGAGTACGAATCTGCATTCATCTTCAGTATTGTACATGTGCGGGCTCAGCCGCACGGTATTTTCCCTCAAGCTGCAGATGACTCCGGCATCCCGCAGCCTGTCGAAGATCGACTGGGCATCTTCTGATTCGTTGTAGAAACAGAGTATGCCCGATCTCTGGCCGTCTCCCAGCGGACTCTTTATCATGAATCCCTTCTCCGTAAGGCCCTCGATGAGCAGTCCGGCCAACGACATGATCCTCTTTTCGATCGTTGTCTTTCCAAGCCTCAGTATTCTGTCGATCGATATTCCCAGCGCGAATATGCCGTGGAGGTTCGGTGAGCCCTCCTCGAACCGCTCCGCCGAGTCGCGGTATGTGAAGTCGTAGTCGAGGAAATCCATCGGCTTCATCACCCCTGTCCATCCGGGGTTCCAGATATCGATCCGGTCGAGAAGTTCCTTCCGGCAGAAAAAGATCCCGACGCCGGGAAGCGCCATCATCCACTTGTGTCCACCGACCGAGAGGAAATCGATCTTCGACTTTTTCACGTCCAGTTCGAGGGCACCCAGCCCCTGTATGCCATCTACGTGTAAAAATATATCTTTGTTTCGGCAGAAATCGCCGAGTTCGCCGAGGTCGATCCTCTGGCCCGTTGAGAACTGCACCTGGCTGACTGTGATCGCCCGGGTGCGGGAGTCGCATACATCGGCCAGCATATCCGCGGTGACCAGTCCTTCGTCCGGCTCGACCATCCGGAGCTCGACGCCCCTCTGCCACAGTCCCATCCAGGGGTAGATGTTTGCGGGAAATTCGATCGACGGCAGGACTACGTTGTCGCCCTTTTTCCACCGTATGCCGCCCGAGGCTATCTGCACCCCATGAGTCGTGTTCTTTACAAAGGCGATCTCGTCCGGCCTGGCGCCGATCAGATCCGCTGCCGCGGACCGGACTTCGGCGACGCGCGCGAAGACTTCTTTCTCGGCAGATGCTCCGCCGCCCAGCAGGGCGGAAAGCCTGTCCAGTTCCTGGCGGGTCGTCACAGATAGCGGGCTTATGGCGGCGTGGTTGAAATATACGGTATCGTTGGAGACAGGGAACTCGTCCCTGATATCCTTCCATATACCGGTTTTATCATTCTGATCCATTATGTCATTCCTCCGGTAGAATAGTCCCAGAAGTGATGCGGGGTGTACAGTATAAACAGAGTGGCCGGTCAGGCGACAGCTGTATGGATGGCGACGATGCCGAACATGAGTTTTCGCCATGTGACATGGGAAAACCCGGCTTCCGTCATCTCCGAGGCGAGTATGCCGGGTCCCGGGAAAGACCGTATTGAGCCTGAGAGGTAGGCATATCCTTCGCTTTCCCCGGTAAGGGTTTTTCCGATCCTGCCGACGACAACTCCGGCGTATGTATGAAGGATGCTCCTGACAGGAGCGGCTGTGGGCTGACTCGTCTCCAGGTTCAGGAAGATCCCTCCGGGCTTCAGCACGCGCCTGATCTCCTTGAGCGAGTCAGCGAAGAGCCCGCCGCGGCTGCGGAGGTTTCTCGCCGCGAATGTCACCGTCACGAGATCGAAGGTGCCGTCGGGGAATGGAAGGGCGTCCGCTGAAGCAGCTGCCGGGACAAACGTTTCTTCACTGCGCCGCCTTACGCCTTCCAGGAGCATCGGGACAGAGAAATCGGCAGAGATAATGATCGTGTCGGCCGGTGACCGGCGTGACAGGAGCAGCGCCGTCTCGCCCGTTCCGCTGCAGAGGTCGAGCCATGTGCCCGCGCCGCTGTTACCGGCGGCTTCGGCTGCCTTGACGGCAGCACCGGCGGCGATCCTTCTCCATATGATATCGAGGCCTGATGTAAGCAGATGATTGGTGCTTTCGTACCGGTGTGGGATCTTTCTGTAGACGTCCCGGAGGTCCATGATCGTCATCCGTCTCCGTCGCCCGGCAACATTCCCTGTTCCTCCCACAGACCCTTGCGCACCGTGATCACCGAGCCCTTCCAGACTATGTCGCCCCTGTCGCGCAGTCGGAGTATGAGTCTCGAGAGAGTCTCCGGGATTGTGCCTATCGCGGCGGCGATTTCCTTCTTGGGTATCTCGATCGTGCATTTATCGACCGCACCGCACTGCTCGTACAGGAAGAGGAAGAAACGCTGCTCGACATCGTATGCAGTCAGGTAATGGATCCTCTGCGAGAGGTAGCGGAGCTTTCCGATAATGGTCGAGATGAATTCCTGGCGAAATGCACGGTCCTCCAGCATTTCCTGGAAGGTCGAGCCGGAGATGGCCCAGACGACGGAATATTTAGTTGCGATCGCGCTGACGGGGTATTGTCCACTGTCAAAAAGCGCAACCTCGGCGAATGCCTCGAAATGGTTGACGAGCTTGACGGTAGTCTCCTGGCCATCCTCGGCCAGCTTGTACAGCCTGATGCCGCCATCTTCGAGGACGAAGAGGTCCCTGCCCACATCACCCTCGAAAAAAAGGTGATCCCC
>DAOVNN010000264.1 GCA_030630165.1 Candidatus Krumholzibacteriota bacterium | reverse complement strand
CGAGGTTCTGCCTCTCAGGTGTCGCCGCCGCGTACTCGTAGAGATACACGGGGATGCCGATCTCTTCGCCGACACGCCTGCCCAGCCTTCGCGCCAGTTCGGTGCAGTCGTCCATCGTCATGCCGCTGACGGGGATGAAAGGACACACGTCGGTGGCGCCCATCCGTGCGTGCGCGCCGCTGTGTTTCGACATGTCGATCACCTCGGCGGCCTTGCGGATCGCCTTGAAAGCGGCCTCTACGACTTCGTCGGGAGTTCCCAGGATGGTCACGACCGTCCTGTTGGTGTCCTTGCCCGGGTCCACGTCGAGGAGCCTGACGCCCTCTACGCCCTTTATCTCATTGGTGATCTCATCGATTTTGGCCAGATCGCGGCCTTCGCTGAAGTTGGGTACACACTCTACGAGTCTCATCGGGGCTGTCACTCTCCTTGTCTTGATTGTAGATATCTGGCAATATGTCCACAGGATAAACATGCGCCGCCGACAGGTCAAGCACAGCGTTGATCCGTCGACCGTACCCGTTCAGGTTCAGGCCGGAGCAGAGATGAGATTCTTCCTCAGCGTTCCATTGAGCAGATTCGACGATATGTTCGACGATGTCGTCAAAGCCGGATTCTACCCGGAGATCCGGATGACCAGGGCCGACTACCTGGCGAAGACGCCCAGACCGAAGTTCGAGGAGATGAGGGCCCGTATCGAGAAACGTTCCCTGCGAACTTTCACGCATGGGCCGTTCTTTGGACTCGACATCGCCAGCCTCGACATCTGCATCTCTGAATACTCCGCGGACTGCCTCAATATCGGACTGGAAGCGACAGCGGCGCTGGGCGGCAGCGTTATGGTGATGCACACCGGCTACCTGCCCCAGTTCTCCCGCGGAGGGCGACGGTACTGGCTGAGAAACTGGGCCGAGCGGATGCCGAAGATCGTCGAGAATGCCGAGAAACTGGGGGTGACCCTGGCGCTGGAGAATACCTGGGACGACCGCCCGGAGATCATGCTTCACCTGGCCGGCATGCTTCCCGGCGATAATGTACGGTTCTGTCTCGATACAGGACACGTCAACGCCTTTTCGCACCTTGGAATCAGCAGGTGGTGGGACATGATCGGCGATCATGTAGTCGCCCTTCATCTTCACGACAATGACGGCCTTTCCGACGATCATCTCGCCCCGGGAGAGGGTACCTTCGATTTCGAGACCCTGGCAGGGAGGCTCCGAAGCCTTGAGACGATGCCGATGCTCGACCTCGAAGTCGATCTGCCGAGAGCCCCGCGCGGCAGAAAACATCTCGAGACGCTGTTTTCCGGCTAAGCATGTAAATTGACACAAGCCGGGAAATCATCTACTGTTACTCGATGCAGGACATGTAACGGGGTATTCGACCAGTTCCAAGGGGTGCGGCATTGGATTATCTATTTCTTATTATCATCCTCGCAATTTTCACGGCTAATATCATTCTGAATATCATCTTCTCACGTAAACGGCGAGGCAGGGAACCTGACCAGGAAAAGCTTCTCAGGGATGAGATGAAGCAGAATCGCGAGGAGATGACCAACACCCTCGTCAGGCTGCTCGGTGAGATGCGAGAATCTCAGAACGAGCGGCAGGAAAGCATCGGGAAGCGTATAGGCGAGCTGACCGACTCGAACGAGAAGGCCCTCGGCAGCATGAGGGACAAGGTCGAGGAACGCCTCAAGGAAATACAGGACAGCAATGACAAGAAGCTCGAGGAGATGCGCAAGACGGTCGACGAAAAGCTCCAGAGCACCCTGGAGAAGCGCATCGGCGAATCGTTCAAGCGGGTCAGTGAGCATCTCGAGGCGGTGCACAAGGGGCTCGGTGAGATGAAGAACCTCGCCAACGGTGTCGGGGATCTTAAAAAAGTACTTACCAATGTAAAGACGCGGGGGACATGGGGAGAGGTCCAACTCGGCAACATTCTCGAGCAGATAATGACTCAGGATCAGTACGGCACAAACGTCGCTACACGGCCGGGCTCCTCAGAGCGGGTCGAATATGCTGTCAAGCTGCCCGGCCCGGAGGATGATCCCGATGTCTGTGTCTGGCTCCCGATAGACGCGAAATTCCCCCAGGAGGATTACCTCCGCCTGGTCGAAGCCTCAGAAGCAGGGGATGTCGACGCGGTCAACCAGGCGACGGCTGCCCTCAGGGGCGCTGTGCTCTCATCGGCGAAGGATATCAGGGACAAGTATATCGACCCTCCGAACACGACCGATTTCGCGATCATGTTCCTGCCGACCGAGGGACTCTACGCTGAGGTGCTGAGGCAGACCGGTATGGTCGAGCAGTTGCAGAGGGAGATGCGCATCGTCGCGGCAGGTCCGACGACCCTCGCGGCGATACTCAGTTCGCTGCGGATGGGATTCCGGACCCTGGCGATAGAGAAACGTTCCAGCGAGGTCTGGCAGGTCCTCAGGGCAGTCAAGACAGAGTTCGGAAAGTTCGGCGACGTGCTCACCAGATTGGGTAAGCAGCTCGATACGGCAAAGCGCACGGTCGAACAGACAGGCGTGCGGACCAGGGCTATGGAGAAAAAACTCAGGGGCGTCGAGACCCTTCCCGGGTCGGACGCGACTAGACTTCTGGAGCTACCCGAGGAAGAGGCCGAAGATCAGGAATAATGAGGACTTGTTTGAAAGATTCAGGCTCAGGGCTCTGTGGCTATACGTACAAAGCGATCCGCTCGATACGGACACAACCGGTTTCATCATTGCCGGGACCGGTGAATTCCAGATTGAGCATATCCGTTGGTCAAGGAGGGTGAAGATGAAAGCGAGATTACGTATATCGGCGTTCATTATCCTTGTAGTCGCGGTGATTGCCTGCTCTTCAGGTGGAGAGGAGAAGAAGGCGTCGTTCCTCAAGGAAACCCCGATCGATGAAGTAAACTCAATCGTGACCTTCTCTCCCGGCGAGGTCGGCGGAAAGCATGTCGCGAACAGAGCCATGGCATTGATGTGTGAGGTCGTCCGCCTCACACTCGAGAAGGATTTCTTCTACTTCTATATCTCGGAACGAAAAATGAACGATGACGGAACGCACAGCTTCAAGATCAGTTTTTTCAGGGACGTGCCGGAGGATCTGCCATTTTACGACCCTGCCGACGAGTCGGGAACTGAGGTGGATTCTGAGACTGCGGTCATCGATGCCCGCTTCTTTATGGAGATATGCGGTATCGAACGGGAAGAAGACTGATTGGAAACTTACGCGGAACAAAAAGAACTGGTGGGAAATCCACTTTATCAGGACCAGAGACAGAAAAGTCTGGCTGACCTGAATAATGATATGATCGATGCCCCCATTGTCGATCTGATCAACAATTTTAACAGACTGCCTCATTGTTTCACGCTTCAGAGCTGCTACGGACACTTTGTATACAATGGCCAAAGCGATCATCACAATCTCGATCCCCTGCCGATAACGGATACTATCAGCAGGGTCGAGTACAGGATCGCCTACATCTGCTTTTGTATTGAGAACAGCTCTGCGGGGAGAGGGTTTCTCAAGATCCTCAATGGAATCACTGATATCGATCCGAAAAACATCCAGTTATGCTGCGCGGAGTGGTTCTGGAAAAAACAGGTCAATTCTTATTCGCTGCAGGTCGAGCCGGACAGGTTCAAAAGACAGGATACAGCCGAACTGGACTACAAGGAAGCGTTGCGTATAGAAAAGATAAGAAATGAATTTTATATCAAGCTCCGGGATATCTTCTGATCACAACAAGGGGCCCTGACATGGTGATGTGCGAATACAATGCGATCGGTGTCGTTCACAGTCCGTTCAAGGAAGCCAGAGGGACGCCCATACAACCCTCCCGCGCAAAGGATGTTATGGGCACGGTCGAGATCTTCGATGAGTACGTGGAGGGGCTCGACGATCTTGACGGTTTCTCGCATATCATACTGCTGTACCATTTCCACAGGTCCGGGCCGTATCGCCTCAAGGTGAAACCGTTTCTCGACACCAGCCTGCGCGGGCTCTTCGCGACCCGGGCGCCGAGCCGGCCGAATCCGATAGGGCTATCGGTGGTCGAGCTGGTTGGAATCAATGGAAATACGCTGTCGGTCAGGGGGTTGGATATCCTCGATGAAACGCCTGTCCTGGACATCAAGCCTTATGTCGGCGAATTTGATGATCGAGAAGACATTCGTACAGGCTGGCTGGAATCTGCCAGGGGGCGCACTGATGTGGCGGATGATCGATTCGAGTGAAATCAGTGTGGTAAGGGGCCGTGGATTTCTGGAAGGATAAGACGAAATGCCGAGAAAAAAGTCGAT
>DAOVNN010000277.1 GCA_030630165.1 Candidatus Krumholzibacteriota bacterium | reverse complement strand
GGTATGTGGTTCTCTGGCTTTGATGATTAAAATGGTGGGAACTACAGGATTTGAACCTGTGACTTCTACCGTGTGAAGGTAGCACTCTAACCACTGAGTTAAGCTCCCACCCTGTGGCAGAGTCTATGATAACGACTCATGCTCTAACGGGCAAGTGAGAATCAATGGATACTAGTTGGATGGCCCCTCAGGCGGGTCCCAGCCGTCCAGCATCTTCAGAAGAGCCGGGTTGTCGCCGGCGGCCTTGTATTCCTCAAGAAGGACCTTTGCCTTGTGAAGGTCCTCCCTGCGAACCATCAGCTTGACCGCTCCCATCCCGTCCACGGTAAAGGGCAGGGCGCTGAAGGTCTGGTGGGACTTCATCATGACCTCGATGCCTTCCGACTCGAGGATGCCGACGAGCAGCTGAGCATCCATCTCACCCTGTACAGAGAGAAGCTCGACCAGTTCCTCTTCGTGTCTTTTATCATCAGTCATTTTCCACCTCGCATCGATGAGCCTGTATATGATATTACTACCGGACCGGGGGTTCTGGCAAGGAGGCATGATGAATCTCGGAGCGCACATGTCGATAGCGGGGGGCGTCCACCTCGCGCTGCAGCGGGGAAAGTCGATCGACTGCAACGCAGTGCAGCTCTTCGTGAAGAGCTCAAACCAGTGGCGGGCCAAGAAACTCACCACGGAGGAGATCGACCTCTTTCGTGAGGAGAGCGAGTCGTTTACGCCTGGATTCATTATCGCTCACACGAGCTACCTGATAAATATCGCCTCGCCCGACCCAGACCTCCTGAAAAAATCCGCCGACTCCCTTCTCGTCGAACTGCAGAGATGCGCCGTACTCGGTATCCCCTACCTCGTCCTTCACCCCGGTTCGCACAGGGGCGCAGGCATGGAACAGGGGATCGAGACAATCGCATCGACGATCAACTCGCTATACGAACAGACGGCTGGGGACACGGCCGCGATCCTCCTCGAGATCACCGCCGGTGCGGGGAACACAATCGGCTCAAGATTCGAGGAGCTCGCAGGGATCATCGATCTCATCGAGGACAAGTCCCGTATCGGTATATGCTACGACACATGCCACGGCTTTACCGCCGGGTACGACATCAGGACTAAAAGGACATATAACGCCACCTTCAAGGCCCTCGACGAGACGATCGGGTTCGAGTATCTCAAAGCATTTCATCTAAACGACTCTATGAAGGAATTCGGGAGTCACAAGGACAGGCACACTCACATCGGCCAGGGAGAGATCGGCATTGACGCCTTCTCTTATCTCATGCGGGACAAGCGGTTCCGTGACCGCGCAATGGTGCTCGAAACGCCCAAGGGTCCCGACATGAAGGAAGATGTCGAGAACCTCGCTCTGCTGAGGAGCCTGCGCAAAGCGAAGAAATGATTTCGCTTGAGTCCGCGCCTTCTCCCTCATATACTTCCATTTCCTCAAACACGATAATTAAACCTTCTGGAGGATCTCATAATGTACGACGTAGCGATAATCGGATCGGGGCCGGCCGGGCTCACCGCGGCTATCTATACCTGCCGCGCCGACCTCAAGACAATCGTGATCGACGGGATGGCGCCCGGTGGCCAGCTGATGATCACATCTGAGGTCGAGAACTTCCCCGGTTTTCCCGAGGGGATACAGGGTCCTGAACTGATGGGCAAGATGCGCAAGCAGGCGGAGAAATTCGGAGCCGAATTCAAGGCGGGAGAGCTTTCCGGCATCGATACAGGCGGAAAACCGTTCAAGCTCACCGTGGGAAGCGATGCCTTCGAGGCAAAGAGCGTGATCATCGCGACCGGTTCATCGTCGAGATGGCTCGGCCTCGAGGCTGAGCAGGAACTTCGCGGCAAGGGAGTTTCGGCCTGCGCGACATGCGACGGCTTCTTCTTCCAGGACCGTGTAGTGGCCGTTATCGGCGGCGGAGACGCGGCAACCGAGGAAGCGACATTCCTCACACGCTTCGCGAAGAAGGTCTACCTCATCCACAGGCGCGATGAGCTGAGGGCCTCGGCCGCGATGGTAAAGAAGACGATGGAGAACGACAAGGTCGAGATCATCTGGAACTCCGTTCCGATAGATATACTCGACAAGGCCGAGGGAAAGGTCACCGCAATCGTCCTGAGAAACGTCAAGACCGATGAGACGACCGAGCTCCCCGTCGACGGAGTATTCGTGGCGATCGGCCACGACCCCGCGACCGGGGTATTCGCCGGCAAGATCGAGCTCGACGACCACGGATACATCATATCGAAAGAGCACACGAACACCTCGGTGCCAGGGATCTTCGTAGCAGGCGACGTCAGTGACACGAGGTACAAGCAGGGGATCTCGGCCGCCGGCAGCGGCTGCAGGGCCGCAATCGACGCCCTCAAATATGTCGAGGGCGAGGACGCAAGCGCGGGATGGTAGACAATGTCTCATTTCAAAGGTAAAAAGGCGCTCGTTACGGGTGGTTCCAGGGGGCTGGGTAAGGCAATATCCCTCGAGCTGGCCCGACATGGAGCGGATATCGCAGTCAACTTTGTAAAGAACGCCGAAGCGGCTGAAGAGACCGCGGCAGAGATCAGAGCGCTCGGTGTCGAGTGCGTCGTGATACAGGCCGACGTATCCGACCACAAGTCGATAAAGGAGATGTTCAATTCCCTGAAAGAGAGTTTCGGGCATATCGACCTTCTCGTCTCGAACGCCGTATCGGGCGTACTGGGCCCGGCCGACAGGATCGGCAGGCTCGGCTGGGACAAGGCGATGAACACAAACGCCCGCTCCTTCATGCTTCTGATGCAGCAGGCAATGAAGATATTCCCCGAGTCGGGCGGCAGGGCAGTAGCGATCTCATCGATCGGCAGCCACACATGCCTGTCGGGATATTCAGCCGTCGGGGCGAGCAAGGCCGCTCTCGAGGCGCTGGTAAGATACTTCGGCAAGGAACTCGCGCCGCGTGGAATCGGCGTGAACGCGATCTCCGGCGGACCGATACACACCGAAGCTCTCGATTTCTTCCCCGACAAGGAAGAGCTCCTCGAGAAATGGGCGGCCAGGGCGCCCCAGGGCAGGATTGCGGAGCCGGAGGATATCGTTCCTGTCGTAGCCTTCCTCCTCTCGGAAGAGGCACGATGGATACAGGGGCAGACGGTCATCGTCGACGGCGGCATGACCCTGTGAATTTGACATTTATGTGAATGAGCAATATCTTGATTCTAACGATTACAGAAACAATACCTGAAAGGATTAATAATGGAAGAGAGACATGATCTTACGACCCTCGAGGTCCTCACGATAGGAATAAAGGCCGAGATGGCTGCGGTCGCCCTCTACACGAAGATGAAGGGAATGGCAGCGGCTAAGGATATGAAGGAGACGATGGATTACCTGATCGGCCAGGAGGAACGCCACGAAGCCTTCATGAGGAAAGCTTTCACGGATCAGTTCCCCGATGTCGAACTCAAGGTCCCGAAGAATACGATCGTGCCGATGGTCGATGAGAACCTCAGTGAGGAAGCGGGGATGAAGGAACTGTTCGAGGCGGCGATGGAGGCGGAGAAGAAAGCGAACATCTTCTATACCGATCTCGCATCAGAGACCCGCGATCCGAACAGCAGGAAGCTTCTCGAGTACATCGCCAGCATGGAGCGCAGCCACCTCTCGATACTCCAGGCGGAGTATCACCAGTTCGAGCTCTCGACCGACCAGGATCTCGACGATTTCCTCAGGGGCGAGCGCCTGATGCACTTCGGTCCGTGATCAGCGGAAAAAATGAAATGATATTATAATGGGCAGGAGGTTACTCCTGCCCATTTGCTTAAAAACCTGGAGCGGTTTTCGAAAATCAGCTTTATCGAGTGTGAAAATCGATCATGTCATCGATCGCCTTGCGGCAGACGGGACAGAAATCGACGAGACCCTTCGCGAACATCCTGCATGTATGATACGGCCTGTACAACCCCTCGGCCGAATAACCCGCTCCCTCGAAGCATCCGACAACATCTGTGTGGAGTGAATCATCGGGCGTAGGCACCGGCGTACCCTTACTTATCATGTCACCCCACTTGACGTTTTCCTTGTCGAGAAGAGCCGTGATGT
>DAOVNN010000113.1 GCA_030630165.1 Candidatus Krumholzibacteriota bacterium | reverse complement strand
TCCTCGTCGAGGAGTATCTCAAGGGGTGGAAAGAGATCGAATACGAGGTCGTGCGCGACAAAAGCGACAACTGCATCGTCGTCTGCACGATGGAGAATATCGATCCGATGGGGATCCACACCGGAGAGAGCATTGTCGTAGCCCCGATGCAGACCCTCAGCGCGCGGGAGTATTTCAATCTCCGCGCGATAGCTATCAGGACGATAAGGCACCTCGGCATCGTCGGCGAGTGCAACATTCAGTATGCTCTCGATCCGGACTCGGAGGATTATCGCATCATAGAGGTCAACGCGAGACTCAGTCGCAGCTCGGCGCTCGCGTCGAAGGCGACCGGCTACCCGCTTGCCGCGATCGCCGCGAAGCTCGCACTGGGACGCAGCCTGATAGAGCTCGAGAACGCCGTGACGAAGAGCACCTCGGCATGCTTCGAGCCGGCGCTTGACTATATAGTTCTCAAGTACCCCCGCTGGGACCTTCAGAAGTTCAAGAACGTCAGCGAGTCGCTCGGCTCCGAGATGAAGTCGGTCGGCGAGGTGATGGCGATGGGGAGGAGCTTCGAGGAGGTCCTGCAGAAGGCGATCCGGATGCTCGATGTGGGAGTGCCGGGCCTGAGCGGATTCGGGGACCTTTTCGAGGACGTAGACAACGAACTCGAGAAACCGACCGACAAGAGGCTCTTCGCGATCGCCGAGGCAATGCGTCGGGGCCGCTCCGTAGACGAGATCGCCGAGCTTACCGGTGTGAACCGGTGGTTCCTTTACAAGATCCGCAACATCGTGGATGTGGAGCGCGAGTTTTCCAGGGTGAGCATCGAGGATATAGATGAGGAACTGCTCCGCAAGGCGAAGAAGAAGGGATTTTCCGATCTCCAGATCGCCGGGCTGACTTCCTGCTCAGAGGCGGAGGTGCGGAAGAAGAGAAAGAGCCTCTCAATAGAGCCCGTAATAAAACAGATAGATACGCTCGCTGCCGAATACCCGGCGCAGACTAATTATCTCTACCTGACATATAATGGCACATCAGACGATATCGAACTCAAGCCGAAGGAAAGCGTGGCGGTCATCGGCGGAGGGCCGTACAGGATCGGGTCGTCTGTCGAGTTCGACTGGTGCTGCGTCAACTCGATCCTGACACTGGCCGATCTCGGCTACAGCACGGTCATGATCAACTGCAATCCCGAGACGGTCAGCACCGACTACGACATATGTGATCGCCTCTACTTCGAGGAGCTGACATTCGAGCGTGTCCTCGATATCTGCGAGAAGGAATCGCCTGCCGGAGTGATCGTGTCGATGGGGGGGCAGATCCCCAACAATATGGCGGCGGCCCTGTCGGACGCGGGAATCTCCGTTCGCGGCACCTCGCCTGTTGACATCAACCGGGCAGAGAACAGGCACATCTTCTCGCGGCTTCTCGATGAGCTCGGCATCGTTCAGCCCCCGTGGAAGGAGCTCACCGACCTTGCGGAAGTAGAAGAGTTCGCCGACAGGATCGGATACCCCGTGCTGATAAGGCCGAGCTTCGTGCTCAGCGGCGCCGCGATGAGCGTCGCCCTGAACAGGGACGAGCTCGAGGATTACCTCGAGAAGGCTTCGGATGTGAACAGGGACCACCCCGTGGTCATCACGAAATTCATAACGGGAGCGAAGGAGATAGACATCGACGCCGTCGGTATGGATGGCGAGTTGTACTGCTACGCGATATCGGAGCATGTCGAGAATGCCGGCGTCCATTCGGGTGATGCGACCCTCGTGCTGCCGCCGCAGAGGACGTATCTCGAGACGATGAGGAAGGTCAAGACGATCGCCCGAAAGATCGCCCGGGCGCTGAACATCACCGGTCCGTTCAACATACAGTTCCTCGCGGAGAACAACGACGTGAGCGTTATCGAGTGCAACCTGCGCGCGTCGAGGTCGTTCCCCTTCGTGTCGAAGGTGTTCAGGATGAATTTCATCGATCTCGCGACGAGGATCATCATGGGAGAGCGGCTGCCCAAAATAGACAGGTCGTCGTTCGACCTCGACTACGTCGGAGTCAAGGCCCCGCAGTTCTCGTTCACGAGGCTGAAGGGTTCCGACCCCGTCCTCGATGTCGAGATGACATCGACCGGTGAGGTCGCCTGTCTCGGCGATGATTTCAACGAGGCCTTCCTCAAGAGCCTGCTGGCAGTGGGATTCAGGATACCGGAGAGATCGGTGCTCGTGTCGGCAGGGCCTATCGACACCAAGGCGAAAATACTCGGAAGCGTCAAGGTTTTCGCCGACGCCGGCCTGAAGATCTACGCGACACGCGGTACTGCCGAGTTCCTCGAAAAGAACGGAATCGAGGCGGAGATACTCCGCTGGCCGCTGTCGAAGAAGAGGCCGGGCGCGATCGAGTATATCTCGGCGGGAAAGATTGATCTCGTCATCAACATCCCGAAGAACAACGAGCGCGACGAGCTCGACAACGACTACCTCATCAGGCGCGCGGCGGTCGATTTCGACGTGCCGCTGATCACGAACCGCCAGCTGGCGGAACGCTTCGCCGAGGCCCTGAAAAGCGGGGCCGTTTCGAAACTGAAGGCGAAGAGCTGGGGCGAGTACGTCTGACGGCTGGTATTTGAATATACAGGCGCCCTGTTGTGTATGTAGAATAAGTATCTATCTCATTCAAACACAAAGGAGGGTGCCATGTATTATTTTATAGGAGCGGCGGTCCTGTTCTTCTTCCTGATCGGTGTCAGGATAGTCAGGCCGACCCACAGGGCTCTTGTCGAGAGGCTCGGAAAGTACAACCGTTTCGCACAGCCGGGGTTCCACTGGGTATTTCCCCTGCTCGAACGGATGTTAAGGATCAACGTCACCGAGCAGATGATCGATGCCCAGCCCCAGGAGATCATCACCAACGACAACCTCAACGCCCGCGTCGACGCCCAGGTCTACTTCAAGGTAAAGAATGACGAAGAGAGCGTGAAGAGCTCGCAGTACAACGTCAACGACTACAAGTACCAGATCGTCAACCTCGCCCGCACTACACTGCGTAACATCATCGGTACGCTTACGCTCAAGTCGGCCAACAGCGAGCGAGACAAGATCAACGGCGATCTTCTCACCACGCTAGCCAGTGAGACAAAGAACTGGGGTATGGAGATAGTCCGCACCGAGCTCAAGGAGATCGATCCGCCGCAGGATGTCCAGGAGACGATGAACAAGGTCGTCAAGGCGGAGAACGAGAAGATCGCCGCGCTCGATTACGCGAACGCCGCGGAGCGGGAGGCGGACGGCCTGAAGCGCTCCGAGATCAAGAAGGCCGAGGGTATCAGGCAGGGACGGATCCTGCAGGCCGAGGGACAGGCCGAGGCTATCAGGCTCGTCAACGAGGCGGCGAACAAGTACTTCGTCGGAAACGCGCAGATCCTCAAGAAGCTCGAGACGGTGGAGAACTCTCTGAAGAACAACTCGAAGATAGTCGTTCCCGCAGACTCGGAGCTGGTCAACGTCATAGGCGAACTCGGCGGCGTTGTGCCGGTCGGCAGTAAGGGCGGAGGGGACAACTGATCCGAATAACGTTGCAATCCTTTCAGACTGTGCTAAAAGTATAATACGTTCAGAAAGGATTGAAACATGATGACAGATGAACATAATCATTTCATCGAGACCTGGGGCACGATGGGGGTGCTGTGGGGGATCAACAGGTCGATGGCGAGGATCCACGCCTATATCATGCTCTCCGAGGAGCCCGTCGATCTCGAGACCGTTTCCGAGGAACTCAACATCAGCAGGGGCAACGCGAGCATGTCGCTCAAGGAGCTTCGAAACTGGGGAGTGATCCACCGCGTTCACATCTCGGGCGACAGGCGTGATTTCTATGTAGCGGAGCCTGACATATGGAAGATGCTCTTCAGTATCGCGAGGGTGCGAAAGGAACGTGAGTTCAACCCGGCACTCGAAGCGCTTCGCAGCCTGCTTGCCAACGCCGGGCTGGCCAGGGGGAGTGGCGTCTATACACGGATGAACGATCTGGAGAAGTCGTGCAGCAAGTTCGACAGGATCATGATGAAGGCCCTTGGGAACGAAAAAAGGAGCAGGATGATGCTCGACCTGCTGGCTGTCTACAAGGACTGAGAATCACCCGTCTTTTCTGGTAGTACTAGAGCCTCGCTCCTGTGTCCGGTCAGATCATTACTCGAAGCTCTTCATGATATGCTTTGTGATCTCCTTGTCGATCGAGCCGGGCATCTTCATGTTCTTCATGAACGCTGTTGTTCCCGCGTCCTCGAAGTATATCTTCATCCGGTACATCGCGTCGACTATGGCTATCCTGATCTGGCCATCGTCGTCCTTGTGGACAACGATCTCGAGCGGGAAGGCCGCGGCGTGTGAGAGGCCGGGGCAGGCGAATTCCTTGCGCTGCTCATTGCGGCCGCCCTTGACTATCTGGAAGGACTTCGTGGCCATCGGCGAGCCGGAGACGCCGATGACATAGATGTTGTGAGACGCTATGAAGACCTCGTAGACGTGTTCGAGCCCCCACTTTGTCGTCTTGTCCCTGAATCCCATCCCGATGGCCTGGCCGACAGCCGTTATGCCGCCTTCTTTGACCCTGTACTTGTGTTTTATGAGCTTCTGGAAATCGCCGCCGGCGACGACGCCCATCGTCTTGCCGATATATCCCTTTGTTCGGAACTCGCCGTACTGTGCGTCGCTCTCTGTGCCGCTGATGACCGAGAGGATCATTGCACGAAGATCCTGCAGGTGCTTCTCGGAGATCTCTCTGTAGCTGGTGTCATCCATCAGGATCGTGCGGTTGATCGAGTTCGGGTTGACGACAGATACGTGCGTCCCTTCCTCGTCCTCGAAGATGTTGATGCGGTCGAGGGAGGCGTATGGGCCCGTCTCGATATTGGCGCCGATGATCACGTCGGCGTACTTCGCATGGTACAGCACGATAACCCGGGATTTGAAATTGCATTTGTCGGGATCGCCCGAATCGACCGTGCCAGCTACGCGCCAGCCTGAATTGACGGCTGCCTCACCGATCGCGGTCGATATCCCGTCGATAGAGCCTTCGGCCTGACGGACAACGTACTGGTATACGCCGTAGGACTCACCATCGATCGCGTTTCCCGGCTGGGACAGCGCGAGAACAGCAATCACCAGGATGGCGATTATGATCAGATTTGATTTACGTGTGATCATCGATCTTCTCCTTTTGAATGTCCTGACAATATATGCCGGAAAATAGTACTAATAATGATTATAATGCAACAGATTAATACATGGCTCGTCATGACGGGTTCCTGTATACTTTAAACAGGTAAGCAGAGGTTCTTTATTCAATAACTGAATCCCCGCCTGCCCCATGATTTATCCTATGGGGGTAAAAGCCATGCGCTCTCTACTATCCTTCTCGGTCATTCTGATCCTGATTCTCGTCCTGCCTGTGGATTTTGCCCTGGCAAAGGAGGACAGTCGTCTGATAATAGACGGCGAACGAAATAATCTCGGTGTCATGGTCTATGATGGATCGGGGGTCCATGACATCGGAGAGCTTCTTCTCCATACGGGGAACTGGGGGGTCTTCGGATCGTGCCCCGGTTCGTCTTCCCCGGTCGCCCGGTTTCCCTCGGCCGAGTGGCCGGCCGGAAGCGGGGTCGAGCATCTATACGTCGCAGGGATATGGGTAGGAGCGATAAAGTCCGGCGTGCCGGCCGTGTCGACTTCCGCCTTCGAAAGGGAGTTTCTGCCGACCGACGACGCGATCGATATCATCTACAACTCCTGCGAGGGAGCCCCTGGGGGGAAGAGGCTGCCGTCAACAGGCGCCGATGACGACGGGGATGGCCTGATGGATGAGGACTGGCTCGACGGGCACGACAACGACGGGGACGGCCTCGTGGACGAGGACTTCGCCGCCATATCGCCGCAGATGTTCAGTTCGTGGTTCGCGGACAATATCCGGGATGTTGGCAGCATCTACCCGGAGCACGAGCCGCTCGACGTGATGGTAAGGATGGAGACGTACCAGTGGGACGACGATGAATTCGACGACTTCGTCGGCGTGAAGTTCACCATCACTAACGTCGGCGACGAGGTCCTCGAGGACGTCTGCCTGGGGATCTTTTCCGACGGCGATACCGGGAGAAGGAACGAACAGGGCTACTATCTTGAAGACGCCGGCGGGAGCTGGCGCGGCATGAGGGATTCGGGGGACGGCGAGGTATACGTTGATATAGGTTATGTGTATGATTCCGATGGGGATGGGGGAAGGACGACAAGCTATTATGGGACGATGATACTGGGCACTTCCGAGGCTCCGTCGCTTTCGACCGTACCGGGACGGGCTGAATGGTCGAGAATCCGGATATTCAACGCGAATCCGCCTTTTGGGAACCAACCTTATCCAGGAAACGACTTCGAACGCTACGAAGTCATGTCGACGCCCGGGCGGAGCAGGAACATGAGTTACCATTACGACGTCCGGCACATTTTTAGTACGGGCAAGTTCGCTGAACTGCGGCCGGGTGGATCGATTGAGTTTCATATCGCGAATGTCTGCGGCGATGGTCTCGAGGGATTACTGGACAACGCAGCCCGCTGCAAACGACTCTTCAACGGCATGACTTACGAACATAACGGCGAGGAGATTCAGGTACACTGGACGCTCGAGGAGCCGCCGCTTGCCGGGGACCTCGACATCAAGCCCGGTACATGTAAAAACCCGTTCAATATCAAGAACTTCGAATTTCTAATGAGCGGGAACAGAAAGAAGGGCGGCGTGATGCCCGTAGCGATCCTCGGAGGTGAGGGATTCGACGTGACGGAGATCGACGTCTCGATGGTGAGGCTCAACGGAGTCGCTCCACTCGACAGGGGACAGTCGTATTGCGATGTAGCGGGTCCGGGCGAGAGTGACGGGCCCTGTCACTGCGCCGAGGAAGGCCCGGATGGATACACCGACCTTCTGCTGAAGTTCAGCAACCAGGAGATCGCCGGTACGAGGATCATCCTGTCGATACCCGAGCCGGGCGAGGTGTGGACGTTGACGATGACCGGTGAATTCGAGGACGGGACGGCCTTCCAGATGGCCGACTGCGTGACGCTTGTTGGTCCGCCGCCGGACTTCGACAAGCCGGACAGGCCGTACCTGCTCACCGGTGAGACGAGACTGATGAGCGCTTCGCCCAATCCGTTCAATCCGGCGACGACGATCTCTTTCGAGCTCGCGTCACCGGGGGATGTCTCGCTTACAGTGTACGATGTCAGTGGACGGATGATCCGGAATCTCGTAAACGGTCATCTGCCTGCGGGCATGCATGATGTGACATGGAATGGCCGCGACCGCAGCGGCGCAACGGCGGCGAGCGGGTTCTACTTCTACAGGTTCATAGCCGGCATTATTATCCAGACCCTTAATATGGTGTTGCTGCGCTGATTACGTGAAGACCACTTGACGGAAACGGCCTCCTGTATTACAATGTAATACAGGAGGTCTCGTCATGAAAAAACCGATCACCGTGCGTCTTCCGGACGATCTGCGCAAGGAACTTCAGGAGATATCCGCCAGTGAGGATATCCCGGTAAGTGACATCATCCGGGAATCTATCCGCAAGTATATCTCTATCCATCGGTTCCGGCGGCTGCGCGGCAGGGTGCTGCCCTTTGCCGAGGCCCAGGGGCTCCTCACAGACGAAGATATCTTTAAGGACCTCGAATGAGGCTTGTTCTCGATTCCAACGTCATCATCGCAGCCTTCGCCACGCGCGGGCTCTGCCACGCACTCTTCGAATACTGCCTCGAAAACCACGAGATGATCATCTGCGAAGAGATACTCGGCGAGGTGAGGGCGGCGCTTCTCGGTAAGGTAAAGATTCCGGAAGAAGTGGTGGGTCAGATTGACAGTTATCTGCGAAGCAGCGCGGAACCTGTCAGGCCGGTCGATGTTTCAATTCAAGATCTGAAAGACAACTCCAATCTGCCGATTCTGGGCACCGCTGTTTCATCAGGAGCGGTCTACCTGATTACCGGTGATGGAGAGCTCGTCATGCTCAAGAAAGTAGCTGATACATTGATTGTATCGCTCCGGGCATTCTGGGAGAAGATGAAGAGCGGATGATACTCGAGGAGCGTCTGAGTTTTTCCAGCCTGCGCCTGGCATCCTCGACCTCGACGATCCCGTCATCGGCTTTCTTCATGATCTCGAGGTACCGCTCGTAATTCTTCGCTGCGAGATCGTTTCGACCCTCTTTCTCATACAATAACGCGACTTGGTAGTGATATATAGGGATGCGCAGGCGGCGGTCGGCGCTCGACGGATCAAATGTCAGCATATGCTCGTATTCCATGATCGCATTCGCATTGTCTCCCAGAGCGACATACGCGCGGGCGACAACGTCCTGTCTGGACGGCAGATTATACATGCCGAGTGTGTTGAAGTAGATTCTCGGCGTATACATCGAATCTTCCGCTTCCATGAAGGCTATCGCTTCCGCCGGCCTGCCCTCGGCGAGAAGCAGTTCCGCTTCGAGGAGGACCGGCATCCGCCGGCACAGCATCGCCCCGCTTC
>DAOVNN010000010.1 GCA_030630165.1 Candidatus Krumholzibacteriota bacterium | reverse complement strand
TCGTGATCGAGAGGGATACCTGATACGGAGGTCAAATTGGCAGTCAAGATCAGACTGAAGAAGATGGGCTCGAAGAAGCGGCCTTTCTACAGGCTCATAGCAGCCGATTCGCGCTCACCGCGCGACGGCCGGTTCCTCGAGAAACTGGGATATTACAATCCGATGGTCGAGCCCGCCGAGATCAAGATCGACGAGGACAAGGTCTACAAGTGGCTCGGCAATGGCGCGCAGCCTACAGTCAGCGCGGCGAACCTGCTCAGGGCTGAAGGCATACTCGAGAGGTGGGAGCTGGTCAAGACCGGTCTCACGATCGCCGAGGTGAAGGCGAAGATCGAGGAGAGAAGGACAAAGCAGCCCAAGGCCCAGCCGAAGGACAAGACGAAGCTTTCGAAGAAGGCGATAGCGGCGGCCAAGGCTGCCGAGGAAGAGGCGGCCAAGGCTGCCGAGGAAAAGGCAGCGGCGCCCGCGGAGACTCCCGAGGCTCCTGCCGAAAAGGAAGAGGCCAAACCCGCGGAGACTCCCGAGGCTCCTGCCGAAGAGGCCGAAGCGCCGGCGGAGGAATCCGGCGAGGAGAAGAAGTCCTGACGGACTTTTCAACACGATTGTCTCCTTCGAAGGTAAATAAACAATGAAGACTGAGAAGATAAGTACAATGATCCGGCGGATATCCGAGATGCTCGTCGACAAGCCAGACGCAATCAGATTATCAGAGGAGACCCGCGACAATACGACCATACTGGTGCTTTCCGTCGACAAGGCCGATGTGGGCAAGGTCATCGGGAGGAACGGACAGACCGCCAAGGCTCTCAGGGCACTGGTGAACGCTGCCGCTACAAGAATGGGCGATAAGGTCCTTCTGGAGATCCGCGAATAGGGAGCGGGGCAATGACGGGCGAGACAGCAACACTCGGCAGCATTGTGAAGGCCGTCGGTCTGAAGGGGGAGCTCAAGCTTCTCCCTGGCCCCGATTTCTGGACCGAAGCGCTCGCGCTCGACGGACTGGATCTCGTATCGGCAGATGATGATCACCGCACTGTCCGGGTAGTGAAATACAGGCCTAAAGGCAATACGTATATCGTCAAGTTCAATGGTATCGAATCGCGCGATGATGCCGAAGCGGCTATCGGAAGCAGGCTCGATGTCTCGATAGACTCTCTTACCGAGGCGGAGATGCCTGGAGAGCTCAAACCCTTCCAGGTGATGGGCGCCGAGGTGAGGTTTGAAAATGGTGACAGGGCGGGAATAGTCGTGGATATACTGATAGGGCCCGCGCAGAGATGCCTGATCGTCGAGACGGAAAAGGGCAGAAGGGCAGTTCCCCTCGTGCCCGAGGTTGTCATCGGAACAGATATCGAGAACGGCGTGATAGTAATCGACCCTCCCGAGGGATTGCTCGATATTGAGTGGTGAGGAGCGGCAGGGAATGAAGATCTGTTTTATTACGATCTTCCCGGGAATGATGTCCGGTCCTCTGACCTCAGGGATGCTCGACATCGCGGCGAAAAAGGGAGCCGCGGATTACACGGTGGTTAATCTCAGGGATTTCGCGGTCGACAAGCATGGCTCGGTCGATGATTATCCCTACGGCGGTGGACCGGGCATGGTGATGATGGCGCCCCCGGTCGTAGAGGCAGTTGAATCGGTCAGGACCGCCGATGAGGCCGGAGAGGTTCCTGTGATCCTCATGTCGCCGGCAGGCAGGAGATTCGACCAGTCGATCGCTATCGAGCTGGCCCGGCATGAAAAGATCGTATTCGTCTGCGGACGGTACAAGGGGGTCGACGAGAGAGTCGAAGAACTGGTAATAACCGATACCGTATCTATCGGTGATTATATACTGAGTGGCGGGGAACTCCCCGCCCTGGTAGTGGCCGACGCCATCGTAAGGCATCTGCCGGGAGTGATAGGCGACGAGCGGAGCAGGGACACCGATTCCTTCTCCGAGGAGAGAGAATTCATGCTCGATGCCGCGTATTTCACAAGGCCCACGGAATACAGGGGGCTGAAGGTCCCGGAGATCCTCCAGTCGGGTAACCACGCGAAGATCGACGAGTGGAGGAGAGAGTCGGCACTGGAAAGGACAAAACGGCTTCGGCCGGACCTGCTCGATGATGAAAGAAAGGGTCCGCGTCAGTCGTGACAGCTTGATCGATGACCGGAGTCATCCGCCCGAAGGCGGGATCGACGATCCGGGGAAAAGACAGTAATCGTAACGTAACAAGGAGGAGAGATGGATATCCTCGATCAGATTTCCGCAAAGCACATCAGGGACGAGATCCCTCAGTTCGCGGTGGGCGATACCGTCAAGTGCGACGTCAAGGTCGTTGAGGGAGAACGCGAGAGGGTACAGGCCTTCCAGGGTATTGTGATCCAGAAGAAAGGCAGCGGCGTCAGCGCGACCTTTACGGTAAGGAAAGTCAGCCAGGGTATCGCCGTCGAGCGCGTGTTCCCCCTTCATTCGCCCAATCTCGCCGGACTCAGGGTCCTGCGCAGAGGCAAGGTCAGAAGGTCCAGGATCTTCTATCTCCGCGGCCTCAAGGGTAAGGCGGCCAGGATCAAGGAAAAGACGGACAGGGCGCCTCGATGACGCCTTCCTCCCGTGTTCGATTCGAGGATCTCGTGCTCTTCGACCGGCGGCGGGCCGGCAGGGCAAAGGGATCGACCGGCGAGACGGCCGGATTTATGGCGGGAGTAGATGAGGCCGGAAGGGGCGCGCTGGCAGGGCCTGTTGTGGCCGCAGCTGTCATATGCAGCCCCTGCGAAGAGCTTCGCGAAGTCAGGGACAGCAAACTCCTCACGGAGAATATGAGGGAGAGGCTCTACGAGCTGATCATCGAGAAGAGTACGGCATTTTCGACAGGTATCGTCGGGCATGACGAGATAGACCGGATCAATATCCTCAGGGCCACGCTTAAAGCTATGAAGATAGCCGTCGAGGGACTCAGGAAGAATCCTTCGCTCGTCCTGGTGGACGGTCGGCAGCTGCCCGCGATCACAGGACGGTGCGAGGCGGTCACGAGCGGGGACAGGCAGAGTTTTTCGATAGCTGCCGCCTCTATCATCGCGAAGGTCACGAGGGACAGGATAATGCGTGAGAAGGATGGTGAGTATCCCGATTACGGTTTCACCAGGAACAAGGGGTATGGGACCGTCGAACACAGGGAGGCGATCGGACGTCTCGGCCGCACCCCTATACACAGGAGGAGTTTTCAGGTAAAGATCTGAGGGAAGGGAGGAGGATGTGAAGGGGAACTCGGAATGTGGAAGGATCGGAGAGGCGATAGCCGCCCAGTACCTGAATCTCATCGGATACGGGATCATCGAGAGAAATCTGAGAATCGGCAGAAACGAGATAGATATTGTTGCCTCAGACGGGGACTGCTTGGTATTTGTCGAGGTCAAGACAAGAAGAAGCAACCGGTTCGGCAGTCCTGCCGAGGCGGTCGGAAGGGATAAACTCCTCGGAATGAGGCGGGCGGCCGGGCGATACATCAACCGGCCCGGAGGCCTTCGGGGATTCGCCGAATTCAGGATCGATGTGGTCGCCGTCGAGATTGACAGGCCCGGGGACAGGATGACCGTGGACCACCTGAGGGGGGTATCCTAGAAATTTCTTGATTATGCGGAGTTATGTCTCTATTTTGATTTTGTGAATAGATGAACGGTCAGTAAGGAGGAAATCGATTGAACGGCAAGAAGTTAATACTTCCGGCGCTCTGCATACTGCTTCTCGTATCGGGCTGCGGCGCATATAACACTGTTGACAAGGATATTCCCATAGAGCAGAACGATGAGCTCAATGAGAAGTACGTCGGCCGTACTGCCTGGACCAGGGCACTGATCGTCGATATCAAGCAGACCGGAGTCATCGACCGTGGAACCGAGATCGAGATAGTCGAGCTGGACCTCCACTGGGGAACCGCGGTAGGAGTCAGGGGTCCGAACAAGCGCAAGTACAGGCATGCTCTCAATATCGAGAGGCCGGTCACCAGGGAGGCCTTCGACCAGGCGATGGAAAGGCTGTTCTGGTACGATAAGCCAGAAAAACGCTACAGGATGAACCTTCGCGAATACGGCAAGCGCACGGCGAGGGCGATCAGGGACAACGAACTGTTCAAGGGCATGAATCGGGATGCGGCGATCGAGTCGTGGGGATGGCCTGACGAGATGCTTTCGAACGATATCGGAAATGTGCTCTCAGAGCAGTGGATCTACAAGGATCCGAGGCAGAGGACAAAGAAGAAATATATCTGGCTCGTCGACGGAACTGTGGAGAAGTGGGAAGAATAACAGGTCCCGTATCCGGGATTTAAATATATTCGGGAAAGGCCCTTATATCACTCGATGAAGGGCCTTTTTATATCCGTCTGCAAAAAAAAAGCCCCCACCGGTACCGTGGGGGAGAAGCATTCTGGAAGAAACTCTTCATGAGTTGAGCCCGCGGATTTTTTACTCCAAAATCTTTCTCCTCACCAATTCAGCAGGGACTTCTGTATGAAGTATATCCGACCTTTGCAGTTATGTCAATGATAGTATCTAATTATAGTTAATATTACCCATATGATATCTTATCCGGGGGTGCTGTGGCCCCTGCTTATCCTCCGAACAGCTTCTTCTTGTACCTCTTGTGCTCTCTTGAGAAATAATCGACCGTCAGTTTCTTTACGATCCCCGACAGGGCGAACAATGCGATGAGATTCGGTATCGCCATCATCCCGAGGGCCGTGTCGCCGAATCCCCACACCAGCTCGAGTGAGAGCACGGTTGCTAGGAAGTGAACGATACAGAAAACAACACGGTAAGGCATGATAAAGCCGCGCCCGAAGAGGTACTCGATCGATCTGTCTCCGTAGTACGACCACGAGATCGCCGTAGATATCGCGAACATGAAGACGGCTATAGTCACTATGTAGTTGCCGCCGCTTGTGATCGGCGCCAGACCTGTCTTGAACGCCCACGCGGTGAGCGGCGATCCGTTCTGAGCCATCCCTCCTGCGAGCTGGATGTCGGCACCCGAAACGGTGCCCCCGTACTCGTCAGCGAAGATCGCGTCACCGTCTTGATCGACTTCACAGGTGCCGTTGAATGCTTTGCCCCCGTACATCAATACGGCATCGTCGACAAAGCTGTCGTTCCTGATGAACGAAACTCCTGATGCCTCGCCCCGGATGATGGGAAATGCCCCTGTCATCCGGTCTGAATCCTCTATATGGCCGTTGGTTCCGATCTCCGCCGAACTGACAAGTATTGTTATGTCAGATTGACTGGTGAACGGTATCGCCTCGACTTTCTTTCCGTGCCATACGCCGACAGTGACGATGACCAGGCCTGTCAGCGTACATATCAGGAGTGTGTCGATATATGGCCCCATCATCGCTACGAGGCCCTCGCGGACAGGTTCGCCTGTCTTGGCGGCGGCGTGTGCGATCGGGGCGCTTCCCTGCCCCGCCTCGTTGGAGAAGATCCCCCTCTTGACGCCCCATACCATCATGAACATGAAGGTCGATCCGAAGAATCCTCCGACCCCTGCCTTGGCGGTGAAGGCGTCGTTGAATATCGTCATGATCGCGGCCGGTATTCTCGGAGCGTTGAGAAACAGGACCGTGATGGCGCCGATAAAGTAGAGGATCGACATGACAGGTACGAGCCTGCTCGTCACCCGCCCGATCCGTTTGATGCCCCCGATTATCACCATGGCGACGAGTGACGCGCTGACCGCCCCGGTGATCCAGGTCGGTATTCCGAAATCGCTTCTGAAAGAGTCGGCGACGGTGAAGGCCTGGACCGCGTTTCCGCTGCCGAACGATGAGATGACCGCGCAGGCGGCGAAGATGATCGCGAGCCACTTCCAGTTCTTTCCCATACCCTTCTCTATGTAGTACATCGGTCCGCCGGATACCGTCTCGTCCTCATGGATCTCGCGGTAGCGGTTGCTCAGCGGACACTCGGCGTACTTTGAGGCGCATCCGAGGATAGCAGTCACCCACATCCAGAAGAGCGCTCCGGGACCTCCGTAATGGATGGCCGTCGCGACGCCCGAGATGTTCCCGATGCCTATTGTTGCGGAAAGTGCGGAGGTAAGGGCCTGGAAGTGATTGATCTCACCCTTGTCTTTTGGATTATCATAGTACCCCGCGACGATAGCGAGGGCGTGGGAGACCTTTCGGACCTGGATGATCCTGAGCCTTATCGTCAGGAAGATGCCTGTGCCGAGCAGCAGGACGATGAAGTAGGGAAGCGCCTCAGGCCATTCCCAGACATACTTGTATACCGAGTCTATCACCTGCTTGATCGCGTCACTGTTCATTTAGCGCTCCCTCTCTGAACGTTCGCTGCGGCATCAGCCCGCGATAAGATCCTTGAACTTGAAGAAAAGCACGATGGCTATCGCTATCGGGCAGAAGAATCTGAGAAGGAAGAGGATAACTGGCGCCCAGGCGCTGTAGCCGGGACACCCTTCCTCTATCTCGGTCGTTGATTTGACTCGTTTCCATACCCAGCCGAAGAAGATCGAGATGAAAACAGCTCCAACGGCGAGCATCACGTTTCCAAAGAGCCAGTCCATGAACCCGAAAAAACTCATCCCGACGAGTGGAAGGTCGCTCAGCCATTCGACCGCTCCGAACGACAGGGCCGAAGGTATTCCGAAGAGAAAAGCGACGGCCGCCACGAACCAGACGGCCCTCTTTCTGAGGATATGCTTCTCGTCGACAAGATATGCCGTGACCACCTCGAGCAGAGAGATCGTCGAGGTCAGTGCCGCGACGCTGAGCAGAAGGAAGAACGACGCTCCTATCAGCGTTCCGCCGGGCAGTTTCGCGAATATCACGGGAAGGACCTCGAATACCAGGCCAGGCCCGGCGTCCGGACTCACACCCGCGAAAAAGAGGGCGGGGAAGATGAGCAGCCCTGCCATGACGGCGATCAGGGTGTCGAAGAACGAGACGAAGATACCAGATGTTACGATATTGTCTTTTTTGGACAGGTAACTCCCGTATGTGATCATCGCGCCCATGCCGAGACTCAGTGAGAAGAATGCCTGGCCGAGCGCGGCGAGGAAGGTCTTGCCCGTTATCTTGCTGAAATCAGGCTTTAAATAAAATGAGAGGCCCCTCGACGCTCCTTCGAGCGTCACCGAGCGGATGATCAGTACGACCATCAGGATGAGCAGGAGGGGCATGAGGATCTTCGCCCACCTCTCGATACCGTTTCTCACGCCTCCCTGTACGACAAGCACCGTCAGGACGACGAAGAGGAGAAGCAGGGGGATAGTCATCAAAGGATTTGCTGTGTATTCGGAGAATGAAGTGGTGTTGTAGGAAACAGTCTTGGCGATATAGCCGACCGTGACGCCGGCGATCACGCAGTAGTAGGCAAGGATAGCCAGACCGGTGAAGACTCCCATGAATCCGATGAGCCGCCAGGGGCTCTTCGGCTTGATCGCGTCGAACGCGCCGACAGGGTCCTTCCTCGTGCGGCGGCCTATCGATAGTTCGGCGATCATTACGGGCAGGCCGATAAAGAGAATGCAGAGAAGATAGAGGAAGAGGAAGGCTGCGCCTCCGTTCTCTCCGGCCGTGTAGGGGAATCTCCAGATGTTGCCCAGCCCGATGGCGGAACCGGCCGCGGCGAGGATGAAGCCGATCTTCGAGCTCCATTCTCCCCTCTCAGTCGGACTCGATGACAATTCGTACCTCCATATGTGGTCCTGTCTTGAGCGCCGAGCGTATCAGAAGAGACGGTACATTATACTGTTAAAGTGCCGCAAGTCATTTTCAGGACGCCGTTCGCCGTTTCGGCCTGCTCTGCGCGAGGTAGAGACCTGCCAGTACGACGGCGCTTCCGGCGAGGAAATACAGTGTCACTTCTTCGCCGAAGAGGAGCCATCCGAAGAATGCCGCGAATGGAGGGTTGAGGTATATGAACGAAGAGACAGACGAAGCGGGCAGATGACGCAGCGCGAGGTTCCAGACGAAGAATCCAAGCAGGGTGCTGACGAAGCTGAGGTAGACGAGAGCGAACCAGTGCGATGGTTCCATCAGGGCAACCTTCGCGAAAAGCTCAGGCGAGGCGAGAAAGAGGAGCGGCAGCGTACCGATGACAACGGGCAGGAATGTCACCACCGCGGGGGACCTTTTTGCGAGAAGGTCCTTGCCGAGGATCGTGTAGAACGACCAGCTGAGAGGGGCGAGGGTAGCGAGCAGCATGTATTTCACATCGGCGTTCTCCACTCCTGTGATCCGGCCCATCCCTACCTTTCCCCATCTCAATACGACAAACAGGCCGGCGAACGCTATGAGCATCCCGGCTATCCGTTTCGGCACTACCTTTTCCTTCAGGAAAAGGATCGCGAGGATCAGTGTGAAGAGCGGGGCCAGGGTGGTCACCAGCGCTGCCGCTCCCGGCTTGATCTCGCTCTGGCCGAGATAGATGAAGTAATTGTACCCGGTCACACCGAATATCCCCATCCCGATCAATTTCAGAGGGGCTTCTCTGATCGTTGCGAATGTCTCTTCCCTTATCGACCGGCGGGACATGAGCCAGATGACACATGTAACGAGGACGGGGAGGAATCTCGCCAGCACGAGCTCCATAGGCCCGAAAATCTCCCTGAGGTGCTTTATAGCGGTAAAGGCGTTAGACCAGACGACGAAAAGCCCTACCATCATTAGCTTTACAGCCCAGGGTGGAGGTCCGTTCTTCGGGGAATCATGAGGCACAGGAAGAAATCCTTCCGGAATATGGGGAGGGGGTTGAAACGACAAGGAACGATATGGTATAATAAGTCACAGCAGGGTCAAGTGTACAGCAACTTTGGAAAGACATCGAAAGGGAGTGACAGCAATGTTGAGACGACTTGCCCTGGTAGTCCTGCTTGTGGCTCTTGTAGCCGGCAGCGCCGACGCGAGTATCTATCGTGGAAGAAGAAGGCGCAAATACTGCCGGAAACAGGGGCTGGTTCTTTATATGCACAGCGACGCCCTGAAGATCTACGAGAAGTACGGGTATCCCGTCCACAGGCTCCGTATAAGGGGGATCGATTCCACCCAGGAACGGTGGATCTATTACGAGGCGGGACGGGAGTTCTATTTCGACGAGGATCAGAAGCTTGTCAGGACGAAGAAGTTCTTTTCCGAGAACAAGCGTGCCCGTATCGAGGGCAACAGGCAGTCGAAGCAGAAGAAGTACAGGACCAGAGGGAATCCGAGGTACTAGGACGTTCGCATAGACAGGGTTCGCGGGAGAGTGAAGCGGGTGACACACCTCACCCGGGAAAGGGTCGGGAGCTGATGCTCCCTGCCTCTTTCCCCGAACGATCGATCGGGGGACGGGTCCCGGCTGAAGAGGGCGCTGATTGAAGAAGCCACTTTCACAGCGCCATAGCCGCTCCGGTTCGGAGTAGCCGGGACCATGTCCCCCGTTCTCCGCCCCTTCTTTTTCAGGTTGGATTAATCCGCTAAATCTGATATATTTACTCGGCCTGGATCAACGGACCGGGCTTTACTTCATTCAATCAGTTGTAATAGAACAACTTGTCATGGAGAGGTGTCCAATGAGCGGGAAAGGCATCACTGTCGCCCCGGGCGATGTTCACAAGACTCTCGAGCAGAATATGCTCGTCGACGGATTTCCCTTCGTCCTCGATCTTGAGAAGAGCCACGGCAGCTGGCTGTACGACTCGGTGACCGAGAGGGAATATCTCGATTTCTTCACCTTTTTTGCATCCAGCGCACTGGGTTATAACCACCCCGCGCTGACCAGCGATGAATTTCTCGCGAAGCTCGGCCGCGTAGCGGTGAACAAGGTCTCCAACTCCGATCTCTACACGACAGAGATGGCCGAGTTCGTGGCGACCTTCGCGAGCATCGCAGTACCGAAGAACCTTCCAAACCTCTTCTTCATAAGCGGCGGCGCCCTCGCCGTCGAGAATGCCTTGAAGGCGGCCTTCGACTGGAAGGTAAAGAAGAACCTGGCGAAGGGTATCAAGGGAGAGAAGGGTCAGAAGGCGATACATTTCCGCGAGGCCTTCCACGGCCGTACCGGTTACACGATGTCGCTGACAAACACCGATCCGGCAAAGGTGGACCTCTATCCCAAGTTCGACTGGCCCAGGATAGACAATCCGAAGGTTATCTTCCCCCTCGAGGACCATCTCGATGAGGTAGTGGCAGCCGAGAAAATCGCGATCGGCCAGATCGAGAAGGCGATCACCGATGACGGCGACGATATCGCGGCGATCATCATCGAGCCCATCCAGGGCGAGGGCGGCGACAACCACTTCCGCACGGAGTTCTTTCAGGAGCTTCGTCGGATCTCAGACGAGAATGACATCATCCTGATCTTCGACGAGGTCCAGACCGGCGTCGGCATCACCGGAAAGATGTGGGCGCACCAGAATTACGGGGTCGAGCCCGATATCTTCTGCTTCGGCAAGAAGACACAGGTCTGCGGCATCGCGGCGAGCGATCGCCTCAACGAGATCGACAGCGTATTCAAGATATCGAGCAGGATCAACTCGACGTGGGGCGGAAACCTCATCGATATGGTTCGTGCCACGAAGATACTCGAGGTCATCGAGGAAGAGAACCTCGTCGAGCACGCCGCGAAGATGGGAGCTCTCCTTCAGGATACCCTAAAGGGATTCGAGAAGAAGTACCCCGGAGTCGTAAGCAACGTGCGCGGCCTCGGACTCTTCTGCGCCTTCGACCTTCCCGATTCTGCAAGAAGGGACGCCCTGGTCTCGACGGCGATGGATAAGGGGCTCATAGTTCTCAAGTGTGGAACCCATACGGTCAGGTTCCGCCCGCCTCTGAACGTCTCGGTCGAAGAGATCGAGAAGGCTGCCGCCATCCTCGACGAGGCGCTGGCCAAGTAGGACAAGCCGGCCTGAGACGGAGACGCATCGGGAGCGGTGCATCGTAAGTAACAATGCGTTTTCGTATGGGCGACCGCATAATAAAAGAGCCTTCCCTTTCCGGGGAAGGCTCTTTCTATTTCTGTATTTCAAGGATGTCTTACGTTCCGCAGTCCTTCTTGCTCGCGCAGCCGTCACACTTCGGGGTGGAAGTCGCCGACTTCTCCTCGGCGAGTTTCTGTTTCGAATAATCGTCGCTGCGGTAGTCGGTCCTGTAGAATCCGGATCCCTTGAGGATATGTCCGACCGCATGTATCACGCGGAAGACCTTTCCACGGCACTCGGGGCAGCGTTTGCGCGGGGGATCCGTTATCTTCTGGTCGATTTCGAAGATATGAGAGCATTTCTCGCATTCATATGTATAGGTCGGCATTGTCATCTCCATGTTACTGATACTTGTCTACTACCGCCTGTCAGAATAATCTACAGTCTGCCGGGACCGAAATCAAGCCCGCGGTGGCCCGGTAGTGCGCATAAGCGGGGCCATGCGATATAAATACAAGAAAGACAAGGCGTTATTGACATTGAAGGTCGCCTGGTGATAGAATTATAATCCATATACGGACCCGGCGTCATCCGCGGCCCGGGAATTATAATCGAAAGGTCATGCCGGATGCGACTGCTGGCTCTGGTCCCCGCATACAACGAAGAAGGCAATATCGAGAAGCTCATTGTCATCCGAAGCGCCTTGCTCGATGAGAAACTCAGATCGATCGAGGGTGAAAAGGGCAGAACTGATCCGCACGGAGGATGACCTTGAAGAAGAGGACGATCGTCGGCCTTCTGATCAGCGCGCTGCTTCTCTACCTCGCGTTCAGGAAGGTCGATTTCCATCTGCTCGGTGAGTCATTAAAACGCGCCGAGTACATCTGGCTCGTGCCGGCATTCTTTCTCATGCTGATAAGCGTGGTGTTCAGGGCGATGAGGTGGAGGTACCTTCTCAGACCGGTAAAGGAAACGGAATTCGTACATCTCTTCTCCGCCTCGGCGATCGGCCTGATGGCAAACAACCTCCTGCCCGCCAGGCTCGGCGAGATCGCAAGAGCCTGGGTGATAGGGGAGAAGGCGGGAATCAGCAAGACCTCATCGTTTGCAACCATTGTCGTAGAGAGGGTTTTCGACGGCTTCACGGTGATATTCTTCCTCGTCATCGTCCTTATCTTCGGTGATCTGGATATACCTGCTTCCATGACCAGGGTGGCATATGCCGCGGTGTCTTTCTACATCCTCGCAATCGTCTTTCTCGCCATGCTGCGGTTCAACCGCCGGAAGACGTCTTTTGTCGTGGAGGGCCTTACTGCGCGCCTTCCCGCAAAGGCATCGGCGAAAGTGGAAAAGCTTCTCCATTCGTTCATGGAGGGCCTGACAGTGCTGAAGCGTCCCCGCGATATCGCGGCTGCCGGGATGCTCTCGTTTCTCGTCTGGCTTCCAAATATACTCGTAATGCACCTGGTGATCAGGTCGTTCGGACTCGACACCTCCTTTGTGGTAACGCTCGCTGTATTCATCATCGTCACGTTCGGGATAATGATCCCGTCGGCACCCGGATTCGTCGGTACGGTACAGTACTGCTTTGTCATAGGACTCGGACTCTTCGGGGTGATCGAGTCGAAGGCGCTGAGCATATCGATCATCTATCACGCAGGGACATTCATCCCGATGACTGCCGCGGGGCTCTTCTGCCTTGCCAGGGAGGGAATGTCCTTCTCGAACCTCAAAGCCGCGATCAAAGAGGGAGAAGTTTCTGAAGAAGATCTGGAACATACATCAACGGAGGAACATCGATGAAGATCCGGCGCATCTTTATTCTCGCATTAATTCTTATTGCCGCGGCATCGGTCCGGGGAGCGGCTGAGAGCACGACCCTCGTAAGGGCCGGACTTCCCAGGGGGGCGGATTTCAGCGATCTCACGAGCCGCGGGATCGACGTCCTGGCCGTCAACCGGGACGGAACCTTAGATATGGTTGTCACTGCCGGTCAGCTCGACTGGCTCAGGGCAGGTTCGATGCGGGTCGATATCCTCGCGCGGCCGATGCTCGGCGCGGCAGCCGACCTAGACGAGAACCTCGGGCTCTACCATACATATGTCGAGATGCTCGACGCACTGGGGCAGATGGTCCTCGACTATCCCTCCCTGACGATGCTCGACACGATCGGCACGACTCATGAGGGCAGGGTGATTGTCGCATTGAAGATCTCGGACAACGCCGCTGTCGACGAGAGCGAGACAGAGGTACTGATAATCGGTTGCCATCACGCCCGAGAGCTGATGTCGGTGGACGTTCCGCTGATGTTCGCGCAGTATCTTCTCTCGAACTACGGCGTCAGCTCTTTTGTTACCTCGATGGTCGATGGACGGGAGATATGGATAATGCCGATGATGAATCCCGACGGGCACGTCTACGTCCAGAACAACCACGCCGATGACTGGTGGAACTGGTGGAGGAAGAACCGGCGCGACAACGGCGACGGCAGCTTCGGGGTCGACCTCAACAGGAACTACGATTACCACTGGGGATACGACGATGCGGGCAGTTCGCCCGATCCCTCGAGCCTGGTCTACAGGGGGCCCTCCGCCTTCAGCGAACCGGAGACGCAGGCGGTGAGGGATTTCTGCAACTCGAGAGAGTTCTCCGTCGCCCTGTCTTACCACTCGTACAGCGAGCTGATCATCCATCCGTGGGGATACGCTCCCGTCTATACAGAAGACCATGAGATGTTCACCGTCCTCGGCGATTCGCTCAGTCGCGGCAACGGCTACTACGTCGGATGCACGGCGACTGATATCCTCTACCCGGTCAACGGCGATTCGGACGACTGGATGTACGGCGAGACGACGTCGAAGAACAGGATGTTCAGCTACACGATCGAGCTCAATTCCTACGAGGAGGGAGGCTTCGCCCCCCCCGATTCTCTCATAGCGCCGACATTCGACAAGGTCCTCGGGCTCAATTTCACACTGTTGAGCAGGGCGGATGACCCCTATTCGGTCCTCGGACCGGGTATTCCGGAGATCGATCCTGTCCTCGATCTCGCCGACCCGTACCACCTCGTTTCGTGGTCAGGTCCCGAAGCGGGAGATCCGAACGAGGCAGTCGCGTGGGATGTACTGGAGTATGCGGGCTACGCCTCTTCGAGTGACTCCGGCGCAGCCGGCGGAACAGTCTGGGAGCTGGACGGATTTACGCTCAGCACCGCCAGGTACGATTCATCCCCGGAGAGCTATTACTCGGGACGCGAAGATGCCAGCGAGTATACGATGACGTTGATCGAGCCGTATTCAATCAACGTGCTTGGTCAGACTTTTCAGTGTGACCTCTGGTACGAGATCGAGGAGGGCTGAGACTACGCTTATCTGGAGATAAGTTACGACGACGGGTTCACCTGGGCGACGTGCATGGGAGATGTCACGACTACCGCTGATCCAAACGGAAAAAACCGTGGGTATGGCATCACCGGCTTTTCAGGAGGATGGATTTCGGCGCAGTTCTGGGTCGGTCCGCTTGTGGAGCCCTTGCCCGGCATGGCAGCGCGCCTGAGATTCGTCTACTGTACTGACTCGTATATCAATGAGGAAGGGATCTATATCGATAATATCTCGCCCGTTCCATTCTGCACCGCTAAGTCAGTGATCGCGAACGCCCACCCCGATACCTTCCTCGTCCGGGAGGCACCGGGTATCGACCCCTACGCCTACATGGTGAGGGCTATCGATTCCGAGGGGCACAGGAGTGGTTGGAGTTCGTTCTCACACCATACTGTCTCCGACATTACCGATATGGAAGAGATCCCCGCCATACGTTCCGGCATGGAAAGTATCTATCCTAATCCGTTCAACCCACAGACTACTATCAGGTTCACCGTCGGGAAGGGCGACGTTTCTTTCGCGGGGCGTGCCCCTGTGCGGCTCGAGGTCTTCGACGTGGCGGGCAGAAGGGTCTCTGTCCTCGAGGATGGCTTCAGGGAAGCGGGATCGTACTCGGTCACATGGGATGGAACGGTCTCGGGCGGTGGCACGGCTGCCAGCGGCATCTACTTCATGCGGCTGACGGTCGGGCCGGAGGCCTTTTCCCGGAAAATGGTGCTTCTCAGATAATCCCGGCAGGGTCGAATTCTCCATGTTGACCTCTATCGGCGAATGTGCTTATCATGTCAGTCCGCACCGGAGAACGGTGCGAGGTACGTACGTAAAGGATATGAAATTACTGATGGAATGACATACTGCCGGAAGGCAGCAAAGGAGGCAGGCAGATGGACAAGCTGATGAGCGCTGCGAAGCAGGCGGTCACCGGTTCTCTCAAGGTGAAGAAGGGCGAGAATTTCCTTATCGTGACCGATCGCCAGAAGATGAAGATCGCCGAGGCCCTCGCATACTGGGGCAAGCAGAGAGGGGCGGAGGTCACTACCTACCTGATGACCGAGACTCTCAGGCCGATAACGGGGCCGACAGAGATATTCAAGCAGATGATGAAGAAGGCCGACGTATCGGTCTACATGCTCGATGCGAGGGTGGCCGAGAAGCCGTTCCGTGGATATATGGTCGAGCACGGCGGCAAGGGTGGTCGCATCTGCATGATGCCCGGCATCACGGTCAGCATGATGGAGAGGCTCGTCAACATCGATTTCAAGAAGCTCGATCAGCTGACGAAGAAGGCGATCCGCGCGCTCAAAGACAAGACCGAGGTCCGGGTGACCAACAAACTCGGGACCGACATCACATTCAGCGTGAAGGGCCGCAAGTGGGAGCCCGACAACGGTGATATCAGCAGGATGGGCAATCACGGCAACCTTCCAGCCGGCGAATGCTATACCTGCCCGGTAGAGAGCACCTTCACCGGCAAGCTCATCATCAGCCTGATCGACGACAAGATCGGCCGCGGGACGATGATCTTCGAGAAGGGCAAGCTCGTTGATTTCAAGGGCAAGGGAATTGCCCAGATCATCAAGCAGATCGGCAAAGACAAGACCGGATACATCGTCGGTGAGTTCGGTGTCGGCACCAACAAGGGCGCCAAGATCTGCAAGAACATGCTCGAGGCGGAGAAGGCCTTCGGAACGGTCCATTTCGCGATCGGTGACAGCTACGGGCTCGGCAAGAACAAGAGCAAGTGGCACTTCGACGCCCTCGTCGAGAAGGTCACACTGACAGCCGGAAAGACTACGATAATAAAGAACGGGAAATTCCTGCTGAAGTAGGAGTTGCTGCAAGAGATCAGGAGACGGCGGATAGAACGGATCCGTTATGAGGGAGCGGCCCCGAGTCGCTCCCTTGTATTTCTTGTCTCGGATTAAAAATGAAGTGGCGAAGACAGGTGGATTTATTACAACGCCGTAGGATTATCTGTTGATTCAACAATATAGTCCCATATGCTGACGGTCTCGATTTCACTGAGGATTGCATTGAGTTTTCGATAACATTTTTTAATTCCCGCTCTGTGGATTATTCTTTCTTTGATGCTGAGTGGAAGTGATGGGGTGTGGGGATCTATCTCCTTTGGATGAAGGTAGAATACCACTGGTTGTTCCTTAGATTCGTACCATTTTATTCCCTTCATGATTATACTCCTGGGAAGCATCCTTAGATAGAAACCGCCTGAAAAAGGTAGAGATCTTCCCCAAAAGGGGAATACCGAGGGAGGTATTTCCATTATCTTTCCTGTCTTCGTCTCGATTTCATGTGGAAATAAAGGAGAATCGGAATCACCGTACATATAATTCTCTATGGGAAACCTGCTAGAGCTGTATTTCAATCCCTCTGAAACCAATATTTCCCAGTACCATGGGGTTTTCTTCATATTCACGGACCAGGAGGGAGCTCGAAAACCAAGGACCGGTTTCCCAGTGATTTCCATGATAGTTGAGATACCGATCCTGAGTTCATCCCTGAAAGCTTCCGGTGAAAGGTTGTATATAAGGTCATGATGCATGAAATGCGATGCGACTTCATTTCCAGTCGATGATATTGTTCTGACCAGTTCTGGATGACGCTTGGCAGTTTCTCCCAGGATAAAGAACGTTGCGCAGCTCCCGGTTGCTTCCAGAAGTTCCAGAATCCTCTCTGTCTGGGGAACAACAAGATCATCGACAGTATTGACGTATGGTCTGTAGTCGTAATCTGTGAATGTGCCGTGATACCAGGCCTCGATATCGAACGAAAGGATGTGTTTCAACTGTATTTTCCTTTCTGAAATGTGTTCGGATGAATTTAAACGTGTGGGCTTTAGTTGTCAAATGGCAAAGAATTATCGTTTTACACTTCAGCGCTGCCAAAGGTATACTGGCACGGACTGTCAGTATTGGCTTCAGGAGGAATTGTTGAGTGGGTAAAGTCGTCGAAATGGATTTAAGTGATGATGGTGTGAAGAATTGTGCACACTTTCTTGGAACCGTTTTTGACCGGGTTGATCACTTCACTTCTTCGTATATCGACTGGCAGTACAAGCAGAATCCTATCGGTAAGACAATAGCTTTCAATGCTCTCGACGATTCCGGGAAGATTGTGGGGCATTATGCCCTACAGCCTCTTGATGTCATGTTGATGGGGGAGCGGGTCAAAGGATTGCTTGCGATTAACGGTGCGGTCTCAATGGATGCACAGGGAGGGGGCGTCTTTACAAAGATTGTGGAGACTGCTGAGGAACATGTACGTTCTCTGGGTTTTGTCTTCAAGATAGGTGTCGCGAACAGAATCGCCACTCTGGTACATAAAAAGAGAACCGGGTTAAGGCTTGTATGTCCGCTTCGTGTTATGCTCGGCATCGGTCTTCCCGCCTACAGATGGGATGATGATGATTCAGAATACCGGAATATCTGGAGTATGGAATCGTTAAGCTGGAGACTACGTAATCCTTCCTCCCATTACCGACTGATGCAAAGGAACGATAAAGTAGAATTGCAGGTACGCACAGGCAGGGCGGGCATAACAGGAATAATGGGTAGGTTTGAAGCCAGCCTTTTCAATAAACCTTATCCAGGCGGGTTTCCGTCATATAATCCCGTGAGGCTGTGGCTAGGAATCGATAACCGTATTGAATGGAAGCGGTCGCTGTTCTTTAATCTTCCGCTGAAAATGAGACCTTCACCGCTGAATCTGGTGTTCAAGGATATTTCTGGAAGTGGTATCATGCTTGATCCGGAAAAAATCAGGTTCCAGGCAATCGATTTTGATGCGTATTGATGCCCCCTTGTAAAGGGAGATGTCGGATTGGTCATAACATTTGCTTTGATTTAAGGGGTTGGTCAGATAATGAGATTGATGGTTCTAGTTCCGGCATTTAATGAAGAGGGGAATATCGAGCAACTGGTTGCAGATATCCGTGAATCTCTCCCTGAGGGGGAGATATTGGTCGTAAATGATTGTTCAACGGACAATACCGGGAAGATACTGCGGCGAATGAAGGGAATCAGATTTCTAAACTTGCCTTTTAATATGGGAATAGGTGGGGCGGTCCTGTCAGGGTTTAACTACATGTATGAGAATGACTATGATCTTCTCGTCAGACTCGATGGTGATGGACAGCATCCAGCAGATCAGGCTGTCTCTGTCCTTGAGCCAGTCAGGCAAGGCAGTCTCGATGCTGCGGTGGGATCCAGATATCTTGACGGTGAAGCCGCCTATTCGTCCTTTACCCGAAAACTCGGTATAAAGCTGCTAAGTTTCCTCTCAGCGATTATACTCAGGAAAAAGATGACAGACAGCACTTCCGGATTCAGAGCATACAACAGGAGAGCTGTCGAATATCTTATCCGTGATTATCC
>DAOVNN010000177.1 GCA_030630165.1 Candidatus Krumholzibacteriota bacterium | reverse complement strand
CCCTCGACCTGGGAAAAACAAGGATCGGGAGGTACCGCATGACCCTGTCCGTCCCGGCGGACATGGAACCGATCTCCAGCCCCGATTCGCTGGAGATCGATAACGGACATTTCTCCTACCGGGCATACTGGAAGACAGACGGGAACAGGCTGGTATTTAACAGAGTCCTTAATATCGATAACGGAATAGTCCAGCCGGCCGATTACGATACGATATCCGCCCAGCTTGAAGAGATCACGGAGCATGAAAATCAGAAAGTAGTAATCAGGAAGACCCGACAATAAACGATTACTCTGGATTTATCCGGGAGAGACAGATGAAACGTACAGGAACCTTCACACTCGCAGCAACAATCCTTTTGATCGCGTTATCTTCCCTGTCCCACGGAGAAAAGAAGTATACAGCGTCGGACAGCGTCATTCGGCTGGCCGCTAGAAAGTTTCCGGACGCAAGCGCCGTAATCCTGCTGAGCCGGCGAGAGCATACCTTCAAAATAGACAAGGTACTGAAAAAGATAAGGGCACGGTCAAATCAGTATGGAATCCACATCAAGACCGAAATCAAGGATATTTGGAGAATCAAGATCCTGTCTGAACAGGGTATCGAGAAATTCGGAGATTACTATTCCGATATTTTCAACAATAAGTTCAAAGGCTTCGATCTGGAAGCCAGCGTCACTTCTCCCGGCGGGAAAAAAACCAAGGTCTCAGGTGATGATATTCACAGACTCGAGATCGGAAGATACAGGAGCCAGTACAGGATCGCGTTCCCCGGCCTGGAAATAGGCTCCGTGATCGAAATCCGCGAAAAGACCAAGGTAGACGGCCCTGTACTGGCCGGAAGATGGGATTTCGGAGCCGACGTGCCGGTAATCAGGTCCGAGTTCGTGTTGACAGTACCCAGGGGAGTAGGACTGCGGCTTAACCTTATGCCGAAAGAAAAATTGGATTGGCTCAAGCCAGAGATAGATGGCCGGTACGAGACATATACGATAACGAAAGAGATAATCCCTTCAGGTGGAACTGAAAAATTCATGCCTCCGAGTCCTATCGGCAATCCGACCCTGAACTACCTCGTCTGGAAAATTCCCAACAGTGTGATTGAAGACATCTTCGATCTTACTCCTCGTTCTATGACTAGCCAGCCATATGTGATGAACTGGAAGACAGTCAGCACTGGATATTCGGCATATTTTGATCCGAAATCATGGGAATCCGCCGATAAAGCGGAGGAATACGGCGCAGAACTGGACCGGATCATATTCGAGCTGAAGCAGAATGAACCGGGAGGGGCCGACTCCCTTCTACAATCCATACTCGATTATTTTCATGATTCATTTCAGCCGATCGATGACGATCTGTTCTATTCAAGCGGCAATCCCGAGGAGACCTACGTGCTCAGGGAAGGCGGCCCCTGGGAACTTGCGTATGTCCTGAACGTTCTGCTGAAACATTCCGGCTTTCAGACAAACATCGTTCTCGTTCGAGACGCGGACAAGGGCCTGCTTGACAGAAAGACACCGAACGAGCGGGCGTTCAACCATGCCCTGATAAGAGTAGAGCATAATGGGAAGAACTGGTCGATCGACCCCTTCAACCACTACTGCGATGTTGACGAACTGCCATGGATGAGCCGGGGTGTCGACGGAATGATGCTGAAACGTGACGGCAAGTACGGGTTCCTGACAATCCCGCTGAATCCTTCGAGCATGAACTGTTTTCACAGCCTGACAGAAGCGGAGATCGACCAGGAAGGGAATCTCTCGTGCCTGACAACTTTCACTATGACCGGTCAGTACTGCCTCGACCTCCGCAGACTATGCGGCTTGAAAGGCGGAGACAGGCTGGATGAGGAAATCTCGAAACTAATCGAATCGAACTACCCTGATCTGTACGACGAAGAAGAAGCTTTCACTATGGTCAAGGACACCGGCGACAGCATCCAGGTGACCTTTCTTTACCGTGATGAGGGATTTGCCGATCTTTCGGGCAACCTCATGAACATCGATTTCTCCTTGTGGACCGGCGGCTCGCTTATTAGTGCTTTCGAGACCGAAACGAGGCGCCACGACATCCAGTTCCTGTTCCTCCGCAGGGAATCCTCCGATATCAGGATCAGGCTGCCGGAGGGTTCCAGGGTCCCCGAGCCGCCATCGCCCGGTGAGCTATCAAATGACTACCTCGAGTACAGCAGGACTGTGGGAGTCGATGGCAATACGGTCAGAATCAGGAGGAGCCTCACCGTGAAGGCCCCCACAATAAAAGTCAAGGATTACCAGATGATGCGCCAGTTCACTTCGGAGATATACCAGCTGGACAGCGAGACGATAGTACTTGAATTGTGATTTGCTGATACGATGGGAAGTCACCGCATTATTGCTAACGAAAGGAAGGGTGTTTTGATCTCAAGCACAGAGTTAAAGCCGGGAAATCGAGCGACAATCATTATTCTCGCGATCCTGTTACTTTCAGCATTCATACTACCTGCTGATGCTTTCGCGCAAGAGCAGGCAGACGAGATCCCGCCTATCACCGAGATACGTCTTATCCGCAAGCTCGGAGAATATGATCAGGCAAAGCAATACCTGGAGGCCCTTCTTGAGGACAAGGCCACCCCCGATGAAACCAGGAAAGAAGCATACAACGAGCTTGTCACGATTCTGCTTGAGACTGAAGGCAGAGACGCCGCGAAACCGGTGGCGATCGACGCGGTGAAAGAATTTCCGACTATAGAAGCGGACCGCGCCCACCACCCCCCCGAGACTTTCGAACTGTATGAACAGTTGAGTAGATTGCTGTTCGGCAAATTGATACTGAGATCCAACCCCAAGGACTGCGACGTGTATCTCGACGGGAAACACGTCGGCAAGACTCCCCTGGAAGACGTCTATGTCTACCCCGGCAAGCATTCGATACGATTAAGCCGCTATGAATACAGAGACAAAACCATAGAGACAAGGATCGGCGCCGGGCAGACAGTCACTCATGACGTCGAGCTGAAATCGGGAAGCAAACTGAAGCACAAGAGATTCGGGTTCGAGATCGGCCTGAGCAACGTATCCCTGAAATACGGCGCCGGCAATGACTTCCAGGACATCGGAACGGTCGGGTCGTATTCGAGTATTAACCGCCTTTCCGGCGGAGTTTTCATGCAGGCCTTTTTCCATGAGGGACTTGCGCTGCAGGTAGGCCTCAGATACGCCCCCATGGGAAATACGGCATATTACCAGATGTTCGGCACTGAGAACCCGGATGGGAAATACGAATGCAAGATGAACTATATAGTCCTCCCTGTACTCTTCAGGCAGTACCTTACAAAGGACCCGGGGTTGATGTTCATCGCCGGACCCGAGCTGGGATTCCTGACGAAGGCCGAACTTACGGAGGAGAACGGAAGCACGACAATAGACCTGAAATCGAGCCTGCCCTCGATTGAGCTCTTTCTGACGATAGGAATCGGGCTCGAGAAGAAAGTGAGCAGCAGGGCCCGAATCATGGTAAGCGGCTATTTCACCATGGGACTGTTCAATCTCAGGGATGAGACTCGCTACGAGACAATCCAGTTCAAGCCGCAGGAGTTCAGGGTATCGGCGGGATTGAGCTTCCAGTGATATCGTCGCCTTCAAGACGGGGAAATATACGAGCGCGGCTATCAGGATCAACATTGTGGGAGCATCTCTGTACGCGGCCTCCGACCGTCTGTCGTCCCGCTCCCTGGCAGGAGCATTTTTCATAAGTCCCTTGTTTCACTTGGCGGAAAGTGCACTTGTTACAGCGACAGATTTCAAGCAGAAATTCCCTGTCTAATCAAGGTCTGATCCTTATATATCAAACGAAACTCCGACAGCGAAGTAATGCCCTTCGAAATCGAACTCAGCCCCATCGGGAAAGAAGATATATCCGTCGTTGACCGGATCGGCTTTGATTTTCCTGGTGAACCTGTATCGATAGTCGATCGCGATATAGCTTATCATCTGTTCTCCGTAGGGGCTACCCTCGAGACCGAACAGGTCGAACCTGATGCCGATATAATAAACCGGACCTGAACCGCTGATGACAGATGTTCCCACGTCGTATTCCACCTCTTCATCATATATTCCGACATCCAGCGTTGACCAGGCATACCCGACGCCCAGACCGGGCAGCACGCTGAAATACGCGTCGCTGATTGTGAATGAGTGTGCCGGCCTGTACCAGAGGACCAACTGAAAATCCCACATTTCCATGAAATGATCCTCATCCAGAAAATCGATTTTCATCGGCCACGAAAAGAGCCCGTCCAGTTCAAAGTGGTGTTCCTTGTATCGCACGCCGGCAGTGCCAAAAAATGCTATATATCGGGTTGGCTTTTTTTCCGCCTGAAAAGTCGTTATCCTGTGTTCGATCTGCTGATGGGTTACCTGTGCCCACTGGACATATACGCCACCGTGAAATGCCCAGTCTTTCCTCGTCATCAACGAAGTCCCCAACGAAGTCCCCAGAACCTGCGCCTTGAGTTCATCATGCTCTTCCTCCTGCGCGGCTGCTCCTGTAAATGCTGCTGATAACAGAATGTAGATCGTTATAAAGATGTACCTGGTCATGGGATCTTCTTTTGCTCAAATTCGATATCCAGTGGATGATCAGGACGACATTTGACGAGTTCCGGATCATCCGGATCTATCGGCAGGCATGATTCCGATAATCCCTCTTCATCACTCACCTCAACCAGCCAGGCCTTGCGCCAGTAGCCGGCCAGGTAATAGTGCGTTGATCCTCCACAGAATATCCTTCCATCGGAGACGCAGATATCGATGAATGAGGAGTAATAGTCTCTTCCTCCGAAAATCCTGAGGAGTGATATAGAGCCGGTCAAATTATCAAATCTTGTCAGCAGTCCATATCCGAATCTGTGGTTTGTGATTTCCCTAGTAACAATGGAGTATCGCCCGACTGCATAGATTCCGTTCTCATCGACATACAGAGCGTCCAAAACATCCTCCAGGCCGCTCGGTCTGATCTTTCTGGCCCAGATAACATCTCCCGACTCTGTTAAAGCTGAAGCGAATCCTGTGTATGTATACTCTCCAGAATGCTGGATCAGTGCAGGGCCGACGCCATACACAAAACCCTGATGATACCTGAGCTGATAGAAATAGGTTCTGGAGGATCCCGACGGATGTACCTGTTTATTCCAGAGGACCTTCATCGAGTCGGAATAGCAGAAGATGCTGCTCCTCTTCCAGACATCGGAGGAGTAATGGGCGACACCAGCGAAGTACCTGGGGTCAGCCGGGTTTTCATTCCAGGTCAAATACCGGATACTCTTATCAGGATAATCCGAAAAGACTTCGCTCTGGATAACACTGAATTCACCAGCTTCGGATATACGCAACTTGTTCAGATACGGGCAAAGCACATCTTCGCTGTTGACCGTTCCTCCAAGCATCAGGACAAGCTGTGATTCCGACTCTTCCAGAAGAACCGCTTCATAAATCGTAAGCGGTTCCTCTTCTCTCTCGATATACCCCTCGATGATTACAGATCCGTCCAGGTCCATGACACTGACGACACCGATATCCGGACGATCATTACCATTAGTATCCATACCTCCACAGATCAGAAGGGCCTCATTCATCGAAAGTGGCGGAAAATGGATAATATAGATTTCATTAATGTAATAGTCAGTCGCATACGTCCATTCCAGATGCCCACCTGATGATACTTTGCCTATACACTCCTTGTAGTCCAAGTTCCCTGCAAAGTAGATATTTGCGCCGCTATCCAGCGTGATCTCCCAGATACTGCTCCAAGACTCTTCTTCCCCGATAATACTTTCCCACAGGATATGATTGTTGGCATTGGGAGCGTATGGCTGGACCAGGTCGGCCTCGCCACAGCACGACATCGCAACAACCGCGGTGAGAACCAGCATGATATGACTGTTCCTGACATCAGTCATAGTCTCATTCCTTCGAATGACAATCAGACCGAGCTGGAGTTTCATTTTTACATATAGTGAGTGCCGCTTGTTCCTATTTGAGTGTATTCCGTTAACTGAGTTTTGCAAGCGTTTCGAAGCATGCAACTATTCCCTCCCCCTCCCGTATAAAAGGGTGTCGAATATTTTATTGAGGGATTCGGTATATACTTACAGCAGGAAGTCCGGGTATTCAGACCAGGGAGCAGAAAACGATGGCCAGGTTCAAGT
>DAOVNN010000152.1 GCA_030630165.1 Candidatus Krumholzibacteriota bacterium | reverse complement strand
TTGTCGCGGAACACTATCCCGTTGGGGATGTACCTCACATCAGCGTTATATTTTCCGTTGTAGTAATCTGTCAGCGGTTTCGAGACGGAGGTCTTGATCCGGGGCGTGCGGATGAAGAAGCGCTCGGCGATCTTTGACATCGATCTTGCCGCCGCGTTCCACTTCTTCCGGATGTAAGCCTGGCCGTGTGATGTCGCGACGATCCCGTACTTCGCGCGTGGAACCCCGGCGAGGATGCACGGGTCAGCGCTGTGTATGTGTATGATATCGAAATGGTGCCTGCGTGTATCCAGAGAGGAATGCCACATGTGGGAGAACATCTCGATGTTCTTGCACGCACTCCCCTTCACCGGCACGACGAGCGCACCGTTGTAATCGGTGGATGCCTCGCAATAGCTGCTGTATCCGTATACTGTGATCTCGTGCCCCAGTGCGGACAGGTGGGGAAGGAGCGAATCGACAACGACCTCCACACCGTGGTGGCCGGGCACTCCCTTGATTCCGAGGATGGCGATCTTCATCGGCTGGCTCCGGTCGCGTCAGTCAAAACAGACATCCTCGCCCCTCAAGAGACGAAGCCTGTTGCGAAGGACCCATATTATCGGCTTCCACAGCTCCCTGCGCATGGCCGGTACGGCTGTACCGGTCATCCAGCAGTGCTGCTTGCATTCCCTTACCATCCCGCGTACCTCTTCGGCCCGCTCGCTCTTCCAGATCTCGTCGAACGTCTGCTCGTTGAGATCTCCCATGACCCACGGCTCACTGGAACCGTTGCAGGCGAGGACCCTCCCCCACGGATCGAGGAAGAAGGTGTCGGTGGCAGCGTTGCAGGCGATAGGACGCGGCTTGCCCTGTACATGGTGCAGGAGGCCGAGGTTGAGGTAGGCGCGGAACCAGTCCTTGACGCGCATCTTCTTCGATTCGCGCGGCGATCTCAGCAGGGCGACGATGAACTCCATCATCTTTCCCTCGACGTCCCCATGCTCCTCGAGGCTGTTGTCCTGCTTGAAGAAGTAGAACGAGTTGTGAACGACCGCATTGGCAAACTCGACGTCCATCGCGGCGACAAGGGTATAGAAGTCGAGAAGGTCACGGCAGTTCTCGCCCGAGACCGTCATTGCGAAGCCGATATCCTTCACCCCCATCTGCTTGAGGCGGAGGATCGTCCTCATCGCGTGGTCGAATCCGTCCTCGAGACCACGCAGTTTATCGTTCAGAGCGGGCAGTCCCTCGACGCTGGCCCTGACTGTTATCTTCGGGAAATCACGGGCTATATCCGTAATCCGGTCGGTGAACCAGCCGTTTGTGCTGATCTCGAGCCGATTTGTCTTCGTATCGAGTATCTCGACGATGCGGTGGATATCACTGCGGAGCATCGGCTCGCCGCCGGTTATGTTGAGGCGCTGCATACCGCCGGGGATCTTCCTGAGGATCTCGGGGTCGAACTCCTCGGAGACCTTCGAAGGATTCTGCCAGGCATTGCACATATGGCACCTGGCGTTGCACCGGTAGGTGGTGATTATGGCGCATTCCATAGACGTTCCCGTTTCTCGACTGTTCCCCACGTAAGTACTTATATCTTATACTGAATAAACCTGTCCGGACCCGGAAAATCCAGCAAGAACTATGACAAATCCCCCCTATGACCTCCTCAGCCACTTGAGGATCTCACGCGCGTCCGGTTTCTTGCCGTACATCAGGATACCCGTCCTGAATATCCTGGCCGCCAGCTTCCCGGAGAACCTGATGGCAAGGATCATCATCACTATACTCAGCACTATCTGCCAGACCGGGGGCATCAGCACATTTATCCTCATGAACATCACGATCGGTGTAAATACCGGGATCAGGCTGATCACTGTCGCGAAGGTGCTGTCGGGCCTCTGGATCACCATCATCGGCAGAAGGATCGTGAAGACGAGGCAGAGCACGACAGGCGTCTGCATCTGCTGCGCCTCCTGGTCGGTGTTGCAGACCGACCCTATCCCGGCGAACATCGTCGCGTAGAAAAGGAACCCGAGCACATAGTAGAGTATGAAGAAGCCGAGGGTCGCGAAGGACAGGTTGCCGGCGAGCTCGGCGACCGGGCCGCCCATCGTCAGGCCATAGGCGGTCATGATCGTACCGAACACTCCCCAGATCGCATACTGGGTCAGCCCTACGGCGCCCACCCCGAATATCTTTCCGAAGAGCAGATCCTCGGGCCTGAGCGAGGATAGAAGGACCTCGATGACGCGGTTGTTCTTCTCTTCAATTATTGATCTCTGGACGGCGACACCCCACATCAGGATCGTCATGTAGAGCATCATTATAAAGAGGAAGCTCGACATGAAGATAAAATCGAACCCCCCGCGCTTCTCGGCGCCCTTCTCGGTGACCTGCATCGTCTCCATATCGACGCCCTTTACAAGCCCCCTGACCTCGCCGTAATCGAGCCCCCTTGCGGAGAGCCTCAGTCCAATGACGACGTTACTCAGCGCACTCTCGATCTGCTCGAGGCTCTTGATGTCGCCGACACGCTTGCCGTAGAAGGCAGCCTTTCCCGCACCGATGATATCGGCAGGGATGACCAGGTAGCCGTCGATCGCGTCTTCCTCGACCTCGATGTTCAGGATCCTCCTCGTCTCCTCGAGACCGGTCTCTTCGGCTGGATATTCCCTGAGACTGAACTTCAGCGTCCCGTCATCAAGGGTGTCGGCAAGCGAGGCCTCCATCTGCCCGTAGATCTCTCCGGTCATGTCGATGACAGTGACTGTCGTCTGCGTATCGGGGGAGAGCTTGAAGATCAAGGCCGGAGCAAATATCAGAAGGCCCATGAGGACGGGGCCGAGGATCGTCCCGATGAGGAAAGATTTCTTTTTAACGCGATCGAGATACTCACGCCTGACTACCAGCAGCATCTTCTTCATCGAGGTCACCCCCTTCCGCCCTGACCTGGGCAATAAATATATCGTGCAGCGACATCTCCCCGATCTCGAACCTGTCGACCCTGCCGCAATCGAGAGCATGGCGGAGCATGACGACCGGATCGGCGCCCTCGGAAAGGGTCACCGAGAGTCCCTGCCCGAACTCGCTTATCTTCTCGACGTCGGGATGTTTCTCGAGCTCGCGCGCGTCTCCGGTGAATCTCATCGAGACGACATTCTTGCTGAATCTCATCTTGATCTCTGCGAGGCCCCCCTCGAGGACCTTCCGGCCCCTGTTTATCAGGCATATCTTCTCGCAGAGCTTTTCGACCTGGTCCATCAGGTGGGTCGAGAGGATCACGGTGCGCCCCGCGTCCTTCATCTCGACGATGACATCCTTGAGAAGCTGCGTGTTGATCGGATCGAGCCCCGTGAACGGCTCGTCGAGGATCACCATCTGCGGTTCGTGAATGATCGTGGAGATAAATTGTATCTTCTGCTGCATCCCCTTCGAGAGGGCTTCGACAGGCTTGTCCTCCCAGCCGGCCAGATCGACGCGCTCGAGCCAGTGGCTCGCGCGTTCGACCGCGGTCTTCGCAGACAGCCCCTTGATCTCGGCGAGGAAGACGAGGTGTTCGAGGACCTTCATCTTGCGATAGAGGCCCCTCTCCTCGGGCAGGTATCCGATCTTCTCCTTGAGCGACTCGCTGAAGGGCTCGCCGAGGATCTCTATCTTTCCCTCATCGGGCTGGATGATGCCCATCGTCATCCGGATCGTCGTCGTCTTGCCCGCGCCGTTCGGCCCGAGCAGTCCGTAGATCACGCCCGGTTCTATCATGAGGGAGAGATCGTCGACGGCGGTATGGCCTTCATACCTCTTCGTGACATTCTCTATCGAGAGCAAACCGCTTCCTCCTTGAAACATGTATACATGACCGCTGCTGCGTACTGTCAAATTTCCTACACGGCGAGGCCTGTGGTTATTCAAGCGCCATTTACGACGGTGTTGCACCGTTTACTCAAGTGAATCCCCGCCGCGCTCCAGCATCGCCTTCATTTCGACGAGCGCCCGGTATCTGTGGCTGATCGAGTTCTTCTCGGACCGGTCCATCTCGGCAGCCGTCTTTCCGGCCCCGGGGACGTAGAATACGGGGTCGTAGCCGAAGCCGTTCTCGCCGTTCGGCTCCTGCGCAATGCGTCCCTCGAGGATCCCCTCTGTGACGAGCGCGTCGCCCTCCGTATCCGGCGCAGGGTAGAGGACCATGACGCATCTGAAGCGCGCCGTCCTCTCTTCCCCGGGCTTCCCTTCGAGCTCGGCCAGGAGCTTGATATATCTTTCCGCGTCGCTCAGTCCTTCGCCGCCATATCTCGCCGAGCGTATCCCTGGTGCTCCACCGAGGGCATCGACCTCGATCCCTGAATCATCGGCGAGGGCGGGAAGGCCGGTGGCTTCATGAGCCGCCCTGGCCTTAATCATCGCGTTCTCGAGGAATGTCTCGCCGGTCTCCTCGGGTTCCGGATAAGCCGGGAAATCATCGAGCCCCGCAAGCTCGAGCCCCGAGCCGGAGAGGATGCCGGAGATCTCAGCGATCTTCCCGGCGTTATGCGAGGCGATGACTATCTTCATTTCCAGCGGAGCCCCGCTTTCTGTTCTTTAACGATCGTGCGGATCCCCCTGCGAGCCACCTTGAGCATACGACCGAGATCCTCCTCGGTGAAGGTGCCGTCCTCGGCGGTGCCCTGAATCTCGATAAGCTCTCCGCGTTCGTTCATCACTATGTTCATGTCGACCTCGGCCGACGAGTCCTCCACATAATCGAGATCCAGGGCGACTTTTCCGCCTGAGATCCCGACACTCACCGCGGCGACGAAGGAATCGATCGCGTCGGACGCGATCCCGAGACGGCGCAGGGCGGAGGCGATAGCCATGAAGCCGCCGTTGACAGACGCGGTACGCGTACCGCCATCTGCCTCGATGACGTCACAATCGACTATTATCGTCCTTTCGCCGATCTTCTCGAGATCGACGCCGGCGCGTATCGAGCGCCCGATCAGTCTCTGTATCTCCTGAGTCCTTCCCTTCACCTTTCCCCTCATCGACTCGCGCGGTATCCGGTGCGGACTCGAGCGGGGGAGCATGCTGTATTCGGCCGTGATCCAGCCCTTGCCGGCGCCCCTGAGGAAGGTCGGCACATTGTCCTCGACGGTGGCGGTGCAGAGCACCCTCGTGCGGCCCATCTCGAAGAGGACCGAGTCCTCGGCACTGCTGATAAATTTCCTCTTTATCTTTATCGGCCTGAGCTCGCCGCTCTTCCTGCCGTCATGTCTCGGCATTCGCCCTCGCTTTCTTTGCCGCCGGGCCCTTTTACCTGCTCGACGTTTTCAATCGGCCGGCCGAGGAATCTCTCGCCGACCTCTCTGAACCTGTATGGGATGTCGCTTAGATAGACATAGATGTTTCCACCCGAGTCGCTTTCCGAGAGGAGGCCCGATGACGCCAGTGTCTCCCTGACCTCGGCCGCTGTCTCCGTCGCTGAATCGACGAGGACGACGCCGTCGCCCATCACCCTCGAAATGACACTCTTGAGCAGGGGGTAATGCGTGCAGCCGAGTACCAGTGTGTCGGCGCCGAAGCCGGCGAGTGGCTCGAGATATCGCCTCGCAATCATGAAGGCAACATCGTCGTCGACCCAGCCTTCCTCGGCGAGCGAGACAAAGAGGGGGCAGGGATGCGACATGATCTCGAGTCCGTCGTATATATCGTGGAGCGCGTTTTCATATGCCCCCGAGTTTATCGTCGCCGTGGTGCCTATGACCGCTATCCGGTTGTTGTGAGTTGTTGCTGCTGCGGATCTCGCACCGGGAAGGAGTACGCCTATGACGGGGATGTCCGAATCGTCCGCGAGATGCGGAAGTGCGATCGATGAAGCGGTGTTGCAGGCGACGACGATGAGCTTGACGTCCCTGCTCCTGAGAAAGTCGAGGTCCTCGCGGGCGAATTTCACTACCGTCTCGGCGCTCTTCGTGCCGTAGGGCACCCTCGCCGTATCCCCGAAATAGACGATATCCTCGCCGGGAAGAAGCGCCATCAGCTCCCTGACGACTGTCAGCCCGCCTACTCCCGAGTCGAATACACCTATCGGCCTGTCACTGTTGCCGTCCATATAACAATGCCGACACCGGGCGGGCGCCGGGCTACCTCCATTTTCTGATGTTGAGCGGCTTGTTGACGCCGTAGTGTCCCGCGAGGGTCTCGACGGGGTATCCCTCGACGAGAAACTGCAACCTGCCGGCCTGCGGGAAGTTCGCGCCTATCGTCCTGATTATTGTCGTGATCGTGTAGTACTCGCCTGTGCTGCCATCGCCCGTCGTTATCCCCCTGTTGAAGTCGAGGTAGAGAGTCTCCGTATCCTCGACCCAGAAGACCTCGTGAATACTGGTTCCGGCGGGAATAGCGGAAATCGCGTCTTCGTCTTTCGGCCCGGAGATCAGGGCGGCCATGACGGCCTTCACTTCTCTCTCGACCCCCTCCCCGACAGGGATCTCCCGTGTCTCTGTCACCAGCCCGTCGGCATCGCGTCCGGCGAAGTAGAGGGTTACGCTCCTCGTCTCCTCGGCGACCGCTTGAATCCCGGGAAGCGCCTCCTCTTTGCCCCCCGTCCACCGCTTCACCGTGTAGATAGCGGTGATCACGACAGCCAGCAGGATGATGGCGATCACTATCTTTCTTCCGAGGTCCGTTTCCCTCACTCCTCAGCGCCCGGTCCCGTGTACCTGGCGCGGTATCTCCTTATAGCCTCGGCGATCCCGCGGGCGACCTTCTCGCGGAACCGCTTGTCGGCCAGCAGCCTCTCCTCGCCGGGATTGGAGAGGAAGGCCGCCTCGACCAGCACGGCCGGCATCCTGCATCCCTTCAGGACGATCAGGCCGGCCTGTTTGACGCCCCTGTTACGAATGTCTATGACCTCCCCGAGTTCTCTTTGAATAAGCTCGGCGAGCTCGCTGCTCTCGGTGACGAACTCGTTCTGCACCATGTCCCACAGCATGAACCCGAGGTCGTCGAGCTCCTCGGGGCTCACGCCCGCTCCCTCGAACTGTATCGAGGC
>DAOVNN010000244.1 GCA_030630165.1 Candidatus Krumholzibacteriota bacterium | reverse complement strand
GAGATGACCATTGAAGACCTGTCGTCGCCCTGAAGACATTCCGTTGCAAGGGTCGACAGATCTATGGCGAACACCCCGTCTCCTGCCATCGGCACGCTGGCTTCCCTGTTCAGCCAGTTCAGGATACCATTCGATTCCGGAAGATCCTCGACACTGATCTTTCTACCTCTCTCCTGTTTCTCTCCGGAGTACTTCACGATCCTGTGGTCGTCCACATAGATCAGGTATACCCTTCTGGCCGGAAGCAGATCGAGCGCAACATTAAGGATCTTGTTGAATATGACACGGTTGTCCCGGCCGAGACTGATAAGGCTCGTGATCTCGGCAAAGGTGCTGAAAAGGACATCTTTTTCATCGAACCTGGTGGACATTATTCTCCATTCGCGTCGTCCAGACAATCCCCGATATTGCAAGACGTATGCCACGCCACCCGGGCTTGAATCTTAATAACCTGTTCTGAAGATAAAGGTTCCGGTAGTATTACTCTATCCGCAGCTGTCTATTCGCTTCGCAGTTTCGATGCTTCCCGCAACTCTTTGATATTATTAATGATAAAGCGCAGCAGGACGAGTATGAATACGCCCATGAGCAGCGAAACGCCGTAACGTTTCAGCACGGATCCCTCGGGAAACATCCCTGGAAAGAGCTGAAGGGTGACATACAGGAGGACACAAAGGAAAACCAGGAGTATGATTTTCACCACAAGCACCGATACTGCTGCGTAATAATACTCCCTTTCCCGCTTTCGGGCTTCCCTGATGGGAGAACTGAAATGCCTTCTGTTCGGCTTCCTGGGAGTAAGAATCATCTCGTCATGCCTCCTCAGAGATCCTCGTAATCAGCATCATCGATCTTCTGGTCGGTCAGAGCCTCGTACCTGTCTTCCTTTTTCGCTTTCTTACCACTTCCGCCCCCACCGGATCCACCTGTCAGCCATCTGACGACCCACTTGATCAGGTACCATCCGACCACGATGAAAAGGAATGTTCTCAACAGGGTCAACATGAGCGAGGATTCCTTTCGATTGCCTTCGGGCTCATCTCTCCACGGCGAATCGGCCATGATGATCGGTCGAACTGCCGTCTTCACCGAAAACGATCAGCCTGTACAGGTATATACCCGAGGCAAGGTCCCGGATTCCAGGAAACATGTCGCCGCAGGAGTGACAGCTGAGACCCGTGGGTACCGGGGTTCCGTATCCGCGGCCCATCCTGGCGTTCCCGAGGAGGTGACCTTCGAGCGAATATATCTCCATCGAGTAGTTTATTTCCTCGGTTGCATTGACGCAGAACTTCGCCAACTGGAAGGAAGTGTTGATCGGATTCGGGCTGAAATGATGGTTTTCGAGGGGTGAACCCGCTCCCTCCATGACAAAATAGACCGAAGTCCTGTTGTCCGCTGGATCGTCTTCCATCCCGGAAACCGTTATCTCGGCTGTGACGACATTCCCTCCCCCGAGACCGCTGCCGGTACCGAGCGGGATATCGGTATGGGAGAATCTTAACGGATCCGCCGGAGCCAGTTCGCCCGAATAGATCTGTTTGCGGCCCGTGGCATTTTCCAGCCATACGTCGAGACGAACTGTGGCGCCTGTTGGCGGCGGTGTTCCGCCGGTGTTCCTGACCCTTGGACGCAGGGAGATCATCTCGCCGGTCTGGAAGACGTTCTCATTACGGATCGCGCCGTTTACCAGTACGAGGAGATCCGTTTCGAGCATCGAGTTTTCCGCAGGCGCACCGGAAAAGGACGCTATAAACCCGGTTATGAGCGAAGCGATCCTGCGGGTCTGGTCGAAATCGACGTTCGCCATGAGATCGTCCTCAGTATGGTAGTCGGGATATTCTATGGACCCGGTCGGCCCGAGCGGCTCAGCGAGTGTAATGGCCGGCAGCCGCCCCGCTTCACGGTCCCAGAAGGCTGCATGGTCCCAGTTGGAGGGCCCGGGTTTGATGAGCCTCATGTCCAGGCCGGGATCGGCGATCGCCGCGAAGTCGATTATCATTTCGGCGAGCCACCCCGAGCGGAAATCGCTCATCACCGACGCGCCTGTCCTGTTATTCGAATACCCGATCATATCCGCGTTGATCACCCCGAGGTGCCGGTCCGCGCATCCGGCGTCGCACAGCGATACGTAATGGATGCTGCCCAGTTTCCCCAGCTCCTCCGCGGTGAACAGAACGAATTCCACGTCAAAGGGAAGGTCGACAGAAGACAGGAGCCTCGCCACCTCCATAACGGCCGCAACTCCCGTAGCATTGTCATCCGCTCCCGGGGCCGCGGCGTGGACCCAGGCTGTTTCCCATTCGCCGGGAAAGCTGCGGTGTGCTATCGCGTCGAAATGAGCAGTGACGAGCAGAACTCCCGACGAAGGACCGTCCGCCTCCACCCTGCATATGATATTCTCAACGGTGAATGTCGAATCGTGATCCTCATCCTCTACCCAGGACTGGCGGGTCGCCGTGACACCGGTATATCTCTCCAGCCTCGCGACGAGTGAATCGGCGACTTCGCGGAGTTCGCTCTCCCGGTAAGCATACCTGCTCCGCGGCTGCGATGTAGATGGATCGATCGAGAGGAACCTGACCATCGCCTCGAGAGAATCGGCGTTCGCCATCAACCCTCCTGGCTTCGCACCGCTGTCTTTCACGAACGGAAGGATTGTCAGAGCGCTGGCGACTGCAAGCATTATGATCCGGGTTTTCAACGGTATGTCCTTTCAAGCGGTTTCGCCGTCCCGCAAGAAGCGGCAGGACGGCGAAACCTATAGCACGCCCGAGAGGATTCGAACCTCCGACACCCAGCTCCGGAGGCTGGTGCTCTATCCAGCTGAGCTACGGGCGCTTTTCCCTCTGTCGAGGAGCTCCTCGGCGAGCTTCTCCCTCAATTCTCCACCACCGCCGAGCATCCTCGTTATCTCTTCCGTCCTCTGTTCTCCGGTCAGGACAGAGGCCGTCGTCCTCGTTCTGCCGCCACTAACGGTCTTCTCTACTGAAATGTGCTGTACCGCCCCAGCCGCAACCTGCGGCAGATGCGTGATACAGATGACCTGGTACCTTCCGGACAGCTCCGAGAGTTTCCCGGCCACGACTGTTCCCATATCGGCCCCCAGGCCCGTGTCGATCTCGTCAAATATCAGGGTAGGGATACGTCTTTCACGTACTAGGAGTTTCTTCAGGACGAGTGTGATCCGCGATAACTCTCCGCCCGACGCGACATCGGCGAGGGGATGAAGTTCCTCACCCACGTTCGTCCTTATCATAAACTCCACTTCTTCCCTGCCCCCGTCGAATAAATCTAGCTCATCACTATCTTCCATGAAAGCTCTAATTTCCCGCGTACCGACGGCCGTACTGAACAGAGCGCCCTTCATCCCCAGTTCAGCGAGTTCAGAGGTAACGTCGTCATCGAGCCTCGCTGCGGCCTTTCTTCTTTTCGCTGTAAGTTTTCCCAGAACCGGTTCGAGATGGACCTTAGCCCGGGCAGTGGCTGCACGTGCCTCCTCGATCCCGTCAGATCCTTCGTCCAGGTCTCTAAGTATCTCCCTGATCCTGTCACGCTCCGCGGCCAGACCGTCCGCATCGGTCCCGTACTTCCTAGCGCTTCTCTGTATGGCCGCCAGTCTTTCCTGCAGCGGTTCGAGAGATTCACTGCTTTCCTCGTCAACATTTCGTCCGGAATCTATATCTCTGGCCGTCTCCCGGAGGGAGATCACAGCCGAGGCGATCTCCTCTGAAGCCCGCTCCCACCTCTCATCAAGATCGGAGATAGAAGCCATAGCCTTCTCCGCCAGACCGGCCATATCGATCGCTCCGCCTTCTCCCGTCAGCCTCGCCGCCGCGGACTCCAGCGCGGAGATGTAGCGCTGGATGTTCTCCAGCATCTTTATCTTTTTCTCCAGCTCAACGTCTATGCCCGGTTCGAGCCTCAGCCCTTCGAGTTCCCTCAACTGAAACCTGAGAAACTCCTCCTTTTTCCGGTTCTCTTCCTGCTCTGACCGGAGTTCCCGGAGTCGTTTCCATGAAGTTTGAAATGCTCCACTCTTCTGTCGACATTCTTTCAGGAGATCGTCGTACCCGCCCGTCAGATCAAGAAACCGGATGTGCCTCGCCGGATCGAGCAGCTCCTGCTGGCCATGCTGACCGTGAAGCTCTATCAGCGCTGAAGTCGCTTCCCTGGCATTCGCACCTGTAGAAACAACTCCATTTATCCGAATCCTGCTCCTGCCGGAGTCAGAGAACTCCCTCTGGATCGACAGGTGATCGTCACCCGGTTCCATCCCGAAGCTAGCCCTTATTACAGTGGAATCGTCAGGCACCCGGAATATGCCCTCTATGAAGAGAGCGTCCGCTCCCTTACGGATCATCGATCGTTTCGCCCTGCTGCCTGACAGCAGCTCTACCGCGGTAAGAATGATCGATTTCCCCGCGCCGGTCGAGCCTGTCAGGACATTAAGCCCATCGGCAAATTCGATCGCAGCGTCTTCGACCACCGCCAGGTTGCGTATTCTAAGTTCCTCCAGCACGCGGCTCTCCTCCCGTCATCTCTTCCTCAGCACACCGCCCCACTTGAGCTTTCTTCTCAACAGATCGTAGAAATCATATTCGGCAGTGACGATCAGCTTCGTCACCTTACTGCTTCTCCCGACCCTTATCCTGTCGCCCTCGCTGATACCGCAGGCTTCCTGTCCATCGATCGTGATCATCGAATCTCTCCCCTCCACCAGCTCGAT
>DAOVNN010000215.1 GCA_030630165.1 Candidatus Krumholzibacteriota bacterium | reverse complement strand
GAGCGAGGTCGACCGCATCAGGACCTTCCCCAACGAGGCGGAGAAACCTATCGTCAGGCAGGTAGTGCGCAAGGTACAGGTGATAAATATTGCCCTGTACGGCGACGCGCCTGAAGCGACGATCAAGCATCTCGCCGAGAAGATAAAGAGCGATCTTGTCAACATGCACGGTATAACCCTCGTCGAGATCTTCGGCGTGCGGCGCGCCGAGATCCATATCGATATCTCGGAGACCAACCTCAGACGGTACGGGCTGACCCTCGACCAGGTCGCGGCAATCGTGCAGAGATCCAGTCTCGATCTTCCCGCCGGTTCGGTCAGATCGAAGGAGGGGACGGTCCTGATACGCACAAAGGGCCGCAGATATACGGCCGACGAGTATTCCGACATCGCTGTAATAACGCGCCCCGATGGTTCGAAGGTCACACTCGGACAGATTGCCACGCTCACCGACGGATTCGAAGACAACGATCTGAAGGTCTCCACGAGAGGTAAACCGGCTGCTTTCATCGAAGTCTACCGCGTCGCCGACCAGAGCGCACTCAAGGTGGCAGCCACCGTGAAGAGGTACGTCGAGGACATCCGCGGCGATCTGCCCGAAGGGATGGGCGCGGTATTTTTTCAGGACAGATCGGTCCTCCTCAAGAGCAGGATCAGTCTCCTTATCAAGAATATGGCGCTCGGTCTCGTCCTCGTCATCATTCTTCTGTCGCTCTTCCTCAACGTGAAACTCGCCTTCTGGGTGACAATGGGTATACCGATATCTTTCGCCACGGGCCTGTGGCTGCTTCCCCTGTTCGGTATCTCGATCAACATGGTCTCACTCTTCGGATTCATACTGATTCTGGGAATAGTCGTCGACGACGCGATCATCATCGGCGAGAACGTATACCGGAAGCGCGAGAAAGGAGTCCCTCCATTTGAGGCGGCCGTCCAGGGAGCCGAGCAGGTCAGCAGGCCGGTCATCTTCGCTGTGCTGACGACGATAGCGGCTTTCTGGCCCCTCCTGATGTTACCGGGAACCCGCGGGAATTTTATGCGCAATATCCCGATCGTGGTCATCGCCGTCCTGGCCGGATCGCTGATCGAGGCGCTCCTGATACTGCCCGCTCATCTTGCCAGAAGCCGTTTCAAGGCAATCAATCATCATCCGGAAGACAAAGGGACCAAGTTTGCGGACAGATGGCTAAAAAGTTTCGTCAAGGGACCTTACAGACGTTTTCTCGCGTTCTGCCTTAAGTGGAGATACGCCACTGTGGCAGTCAGTGTGGCCCTTCTGATCTTCACGATAGGCATCATTGCCAGCGGGCGGATAAAGCTTACATTAATGCCACGCCTCGACGCGGACTATCTCTCATGCTCCGTAGTGATGCCTCCGCGTACGCCGGTCAGCCGTACCGAGGAGGTGCTGGCCCGTATAGAACAAGCCGCAATCGAGACGATGAAGGAGACGGACAGCCGACGGCCCGATGACGCACCGTCCGTGATGGAGGAGTATTTCACGCTGATCGGGGTCCATATGGGCGGACACGGACCTTTCGCAACCTTTGAGATCGGAGGGAACCTGGCCCAGGTACACATCCAGCTTCTCGAGGGAGAGAAGAGAAACATCAAGTCACGATACCTCGTCAGCGAATGGCGCAAGAAGGTCGGGCGTATCCCCGATGCCGAGGCTGTCTCGTTCAAGGGACAGACGGGAAGGGTGAACGCACCGATCGAGATACACCTCTCGTCAGACGACAACATCAAGCTCTTCGAAGCTGTCGAAGCCCTGAAGACCGAACTGCATTCGTACCCCGGCCTGATCGAAGTCGCCGACAACTACATGCCGGGCAAGCAGGAGATGCAGCTCAAGCTCAAAGCGGAAGCGAGAAGTCTCGGTCTGACGCTGAGCGATCTTGCCCGCCAGGTAAGGGCCGCCTTCTACGGCTCCGAGGCCCTGCGCATGCAGATCGGCGAGGATGAGGTCAAGGTCCTCGTGCGTTATCCTGACGGCGAGCGCAAATCGGTCGGAAACGTCAGTGGTATGCGGATCCGCATGCCGGACGGCACCGAGGTGCCATTCAGGCAGGTTGCCGAGGTAAAAACCGTCCAGGGCTATGCGACCATCTCCCGGGCAGACAGAAAGCGGGTCATCGCCATATCAGCCGATATCGAGGAGGGGCAGGCCAACACTACGGAGGTAAACCGTGCCCTCGAGACAACGATACTTCCCGCTATTCGTGAATCCCATCCAGACGTCCGTTTCGCTATCGAGGGCGAAGGACGCGAGGACCAGGAATTCATGTCGTCGATCCTCAAGTCGTTCATCATAGCGCTGTTCCTCATCTATGCGCTCCTCGCCATACCTTTCAAATCGTTCACACAGCCGCTCATAGTGATGACGGCGATTCCCTTTGGAATGGTCGGAGCGGTCCTGGGGCACATGCTGATGGGCTACAATCTGAGCATGATGAGCCTCTTCGGGATGGTCGGCCTGTCGGGAGTGGTCGTGAACGACTCGCTCGTACTGATCGAGGCGACAAACAGGATCCGCGGGGGCGGCAGGACGGCGATGGAGGCGATCAGCACAGCCGGCGAGTTGAGGTTCCGGGCGATCATTCTCACATCGATCACGACGTTCGTAGGGCTCACGCCGATGCTTCTGGAGAGATCTCTACAGGCAAAGTTCCTCATTCCGATGGCAGCGGGCCTCGGATGGGGCGTGTTGTTCGCTACGGGAATCACGCTGCTTATTATACCGAGCCTCTACCTGATACTCGAGGACCTGAGGATACTCGGCGGAAAGATCTTTCCCGGTGCTGCGGACTGACCCTACCCCTTCATCTCGGCGATCTTCCTGACGGCCTGCTCCTGCATGTCCTTCGCCGCTTTGGCGGGATCGAGCTTCCCTCCCATAACGGACTGGTAGAATGGCCGCATCGCGTCCCAGATCGCGCGCATCTCGGGTACAGACGGCATCGGCTGTCCATGCCTCGCCTGTTCCATCGAACCTTTCAATACCGGGTCAGAGAGCAGCGCTTCGTCATTGAAAAGGCTGGAGATCGCCGGCAGGATCTTGAGCTCTGAGGTGATCTCCCTTTGGACCGGCTCCGACGTCAGGTATACGAGGAGATCCTTCACCAGTGCAAGTTTTTCTTCTTTTACGTTGACGCTGATCGAGTATCCCTTGCTCGACACCATAGGCGCGGGATACCTGCCCGTCTCCGTTATCATCGGGAGTGCCATTACACCGATCTCCATCCCCGCTTCGATATAGGCCTTAAGCGACCAGGGGCCATTGATGATAAAGGCCGCCTGGCCCTTCTTGAACATCGTATCGCTCAGCTCGTAGTTGCATTCCTTCGGAAGTATCTTGTGCTTGTTACGCAAATCGGCCATGAAAGCGAGCGCCCTGGCCATCTCAGGTGTGTCGAGCGTCGGAGCGTACCTGCTGTCCATCACCCTGCCGCCAAAACCGCCGAGAAACGGAACGAGCCAGAAAGGCTCGACTGCGTTGAAGACTACACCGTATATCTCCGGCATACCGTCTCCGTTGTCGTCGACGGTCAGGCCCCTGCACATCTCTATCCACTCATCGGTGTCCTTCGGCACAGACTTGACCATCGCCTTGTTGTAGATCAGCATCAGATGGTTGCCGATCTGGTCGGGTACGGCGTAGATGTGCCCTTCGAGCATCGCGAGTGAGGACTTTTCGTAGGCCCCTAAGAAGGCCGCGTCGAACATGTTCTCCATCGGCATGATGAGCTGCATCACCGAGTATGGCCCGATCTTGTCGCTCGGCCCGTATACCAGATCGGGGCCGCCGCCGGCAAGTGTCGCGGTCTGAAACTGGCTGTGAAGAAGATCCGTCTCGAAATGGACCGTCGAGACGGTCACTCCGGGATGGCTCGACGTGTACGCATCGAGCTGCCGGTTGAGGACGGTCTGTTCGACGGGATCCTTCTGTTCCCATATGACTATCTCGGTCATGCCGTCTCCTCCGCCTCCCCCGCATCCGGAGAGAAAGAGAAACAGGGCGGCGAACGTGAAAGCTGAGATTTTCGTAAACACGGAGAACCTCCTCAGTCCTTGAGTACTACATAAGGTGCGAGATCGAGCTGCAGGTTCCGCTCGATCTCCGACGCGGTCTCGGGGCCCGTCTCCGTGAAGACGAACGAGAAGACGCGGTAGTTGCGCCAGTCAGTCCTGCGGAGCTCGAGCACCTTCGTGAAGTTGGCAGCGAAGCCTTCGAAATCTATATCCTTTACACTCGATACGGGAACGTCTTCCGGGATGAAGGCGACATACATCGAGTAGACCTTGTCTTCCTTCCCCGCAAAGATCGCATTCCAGTCCGGTATCTTTCTTTCGAGAAAATATTCGTGAGTATTTATTCCCCAGGCATACCAGCCGAAATCCGTCCCGCCGAAGCCTGCGAACCTCATCGGATTGGCCTCTACAGGAACGATGTCACGACCGTCCACCCTCATCTCGATATGGAGCGGGAAATTCTTCAGGTCGGCCTGCTGCCCGATGCGGGCGAGCGGTCCGGTGAACATCCTCATCCCGTACTCGACGATCCCCTTCGATGTCACATAGGTCGTATCGCTGACGTCGGTCCCCGAAGAAAAGAGATGGTGCAGGACGTTGAGTATTACAGGGCGTCCTGTCTCGTCGTAATAGACGTCGATAGCGAACTCCTCGCCCTTTATGCCTTCCTCGATGATGAACTTTCCCGGATCGAATACCTGTCCGGGATACATCCCGCCGAAACTCTCGAGATCCTCCTCTATCGACTTCAGGGCGGCGGGCCAGTCGGCATCAGATTCTACCTTGCGGACCGCTACGCTGAAGAATCCCACGGCGGGCTTTACGACAAACGGCTTCGGCAGTCCGGACGGATCGAGATGCCTCAGGGCTTCGACGTCGATACCCGCGTAGAAGAAACCGGGATGGTCCTCCTCGATCATGCTGCGGAAATTGATCTTGTTCTTCAGTCGATCGATCCTTTGCGGGAGTCCGGACGGTCCGAGGTTATCCGCGATCCATCCTATAGCGTCCTCGGAACTGGTATAGATAAGCGGATACTTTTCCGCGTTGGCCCTCTCGGCGAACTCCTCCCCGTCAACCAGTTCGAGGTCGTATTCCCCGGCAAGGTTCTCGGAAACATCATTGCGAAGTACCGGCGTTCGGAGGCGCTGAAGTGTTTCTGCGAGAAAGTCCGATACGTACGGCCTGTCCAGTATTATCATTATTTCTTATGCTCCCTGGGAAGCCTCCCGACAGGCATCACATAG
>DAOVNN010000160.1 GCA_030630165.1 Candidatus Krumholzibacteriota bacterium | reverse complement strand
TAGGGGAACCCCGGCGTCACGCCGAGGATAAGTCCGCTGTAATCCAGCACATCCACGGTGCCGCCCTCCCTGATGACCACGGGGAAGAAGTGCCCCGCGTTAGAGTAGGCAACCTCGTTGCGCTCGAGATCGACGCATCCGTAGAACATCGTGGCAAACTTGTCGGAAGAAGTAATATCGCACATGACGTCATTGAGACGTCCGATGACTTCCACGGGGTCGGTCATCCTGTCCATCAGCGACCGGAGGCTTGCCTGGAGCGAAGCCATCAGAAGCGATGCGGGAACACCCTTGCCCGACACGTCGGCGACGGTGAAAGCGAGGTACCGGCCGTTCTTGATAAAATCGTAGTAATCCCCGCCTACCTGCTTGCTCGAAACGCTCAGCGCGGACGCCTCGTAGTTATCGAGCTCGGGCGGCGATGAGGGGAGCAGGTTGAGCTGGATCGTCCTGGCGATGTTCAGCTCCTCCTCCATGACCTTCTTCTCGACGACCTGCTCGAGGAGCTCCATCCTCGAAAGTGACGAGGCGACCTGGTTGGAGAGCATCGACATCATCGCCTGCTGCTGCATGCTGTATCTGCCGCCGTCGCGCTTGTCGCCGAGGAGTATCACGCCGACGCAATTCTCGTCGTGAATGACGGGTACGATCAGCTCGTGACTTGCCATGTCCTTCACGATTCCCGGCAGGATGTCGACCGCCTCGCGGATAAACTTCCTGCCCGGGCGGAATATCCCCCGGCGCACGCGCATGAATCCGAGCGCCTCCATGAAGTCGAGCCTTCCGATAGGCTCGGCGACATCCTCGAGGAGTTCGAGGACCTTCTCGACGTAGATGTCCTCGTCCTTCAGGTCAAGGATCTCGTCGCGGAATATCACCTCGAGGTCGTCGGTCTGGAAGACCTCAGAGAGGACCTCCTTCATCCGCTCCTTCATTGACTCCGCGTCCACGACTGTGAGGAGCTCGTTGCTCAGGTTCTGAAGCCTGACCCTGGGACTCTGCTCCCTCATCAGGGCTCTCTCGGTCCACTCCTCCAGGCGTGCCAGCACGGGCTGAAAGGCTATGATAAACAGGACGATCAGCAGAGTCTCAATAAACTCCAGCTCTGTTCCCGTGTAAGTAAGGATGAATCGCGTAAATTGTTTGATTATTATAAGATAAAATAGGGCGAACACCGCCGCCGTGACGGCGTAGAACATGCCCTTTCTCGCGATCAGCCGCACATCGAGGAGCTGGTACTTGAGGATCACGTAGGCTATCGAGCCGCCCCCGATGATCAACGAGGCGTTGACGAGCGCCGCGGCGACGGCCCTGTCGATACTCGTCGTCATGAAGTACGGTATTACGCGGGCGAATGAATATGTGAGGATCGCTATCCCGAGGCCGGCGAGCATTATCTGGGTCTGCCGTCTCTGCCTCGGCGTCAAGCCTGCCCGTATCGAAATTCCGAGCAGGATCATCGCAAGCACTGCGTACATCACGTTCACCAGCGAGAACATCTGGTTGTGCGCCTTGAAGAGGAGTTCGGCGAAGATGTTGAGCGATTTCGACAGGCTGTTTGTATAGGTGGCCAGAGCGCTCGAAGGCACGGGGATATCGGCAATCCAGTTGAAGAGCCTGGCGGGATTGACCCTGTTTACCAGAAAGATGACCATCAGAAGATGGAAGACATGGGGTAAAAAGAGAATAAACGCGAATCTTCGGAGATATTTCCAGATCGGATATCGTTTCGGGTAGACAAAGGCCATCAGCAGTAGCGCCGGGAAGAAAAACTCCCACGTATAGTCGAAGCTCTCAACGAGGTTCTCGAAGAGATATGTGCCCTCTGGAAGGTTTCTCTGGATGATGACGCCGATGGCGCCGAGAATCGGCCCGATGCCGGCAAACAGCATCACGAGGGCCGTGGCCCACGTTGATACGTCTTTCGAGGAGAAACGCATGATCAGAACAGCGAGAAATATGATCGCTGCTCCACATATGAAGTAAAAGGAGGCAAGTAAAGTCGAGGTGGCCATTCTACAACTCCGACAGATCCACAGGGGTCATTTGCCGCCGGGTAATCCGCTTGTTCTATATTACGCCTGTCCGGGAGTGTTTGTTCCTGTTCCTGGAAGGCGGCAAGCGGATCGCGACGACCTAGTCGTCGCCTTCCTCCCCGCCTCTGTCGGTCATCTTTTCAAGGATGACCTTCATCCCGCCCTTCTCGCTCTGCACATACAACAGCTTGTCCATCATGGCATTCATGATGAAAATCCCCCTGCCGCGTTTCTTGTGAATGTCCGAAGGGTCGGGTATGTGAAGAAGATAGTCAGCAAAGTCGAACCCTTCGCCGCAATCGGTTACTTCGATGACTATCCTGTCTTCCAGTCTCCTGAAGACCGCCCTGACGTCGCAGTCGGCACAGCATTTATTGCCGTGCTCGAGAGCATTCGTGCAGGCTTCGATGACGGAGATCGATATCTCGTTCAGTGCGTCCTGGCTGAAATTCATCCCGGCCGTGATCTCGGCACACATGAGATCGAGCATGTTCAGCCATTTGTAGCTGCTGGGAAATTCCAGGACAAAAGTTTCCTCGGCCATCAACCTCGATCTCCCTCCTTCTCCTGCCGCCGCACGTTATCTGCTATAGCTTCTTATCGCTTCGTATTCATCGTCGAAGCACTCGAAGATCAGATTCAGCTTCGTAACGTAGAGGATGCTCTCGATCTTCTTCGAAACGTTGAGAAGCTTCAGATCTCCCTTGTTCTTCCTCATCGTCGTGTACCCTGTGATCAGGATTCCGATGCCGGAACTGTTGATCCACGTCAGGCTGGCGAGATTAACGACAATCTTTTTCCTGCCGCTCTCAAGCAGTTCGTAAACGAGGTCCCTGAAGACATCCGCGTCATCCCCACCCATCAGTTTCCCCGACAGGTCGATGACCGTAACGTTCCCCTCTTCCCTGACCTTGTATTTCATCGGTCCCCCGTGCAAGTCTCGAGGACGACCCGGAAATCATCGGGAAGGGGAGCTTCGAAGGTCATCTCCTTCTTGAGCAGGGGATGAAAAAACAACAATTCCCCCGCATGGAGTGCCTGCCGCCCGATCAGGCTCAGTGCCTTCGCGCCGCGGTCGATCTCCTCTTTCGGGAGGTTCCCCTTTCTGAATTTCCTTCCCCCATATTCGGGGTCGCCGAGAACGGGGTGCCCGATATGAGTCAGGTGGACCCTGATCTGGTGGGTCCTGCCCGTCCCCAGCTTCAATCTAATATACTGCAGAGGCGGAAATGTGTCTATAACCGAGTAATATGTCACAGCATCCCTGCCACCCTCCCGGATGACGGCCATTTTCTTCCTGTCCGACTTGCTGCGGCCTATTGGAGCGTCTATCTCTCCTTCGCCTTCGGGCATCGTGCCCCATACAAGGGCCTTGTAGATCCGGGTCACGGCCCTTTCCATCAACTGGCGGCTCAGGGCGATATGGACCTCATCGCTCTTGGCAACGACGAGCAGGCCGGTCGTCTGAGCGTCGAGCCTGTGGACGATGCCGGGCCTGAGAAAGCCGCCTATCCCCGAGAGGTCATCGCAGTGGGCGAGCAGCGCGTTTACCATCGTTCCCGTCTCATTGCCCGGAGCAGGGTGGACGACCATCCCGGCCGCCTTGTTCACCACGAGCAGACCCGAGTCCTCATAGATGATATCGAGGGGGATATCCTCGGCGAGCACTTCGACCGGTTTCGGGGGACTGAAGCGCAGCTCGACACTTTCCCCGCCGCGCAACCTTCTCGAGGGCTTACCGACGGGCAGGCCGCCGATGAGGACCTCGCCGTCCTTCAGTGCCTTCTGGATCCTCGACCTGGAAAGCTCGGGAATGCGGGCGGCCAGCCAGGAGTCGAGACGTTCGCCCGATTCTTCCTCGTCTACGATAAATGAGAAAATCTTCTGTTCGTCCATATCGCCCATGACATGATTGAGGTCTGTATAGATGATTGCGCTACAGGTGAACCAGTATAGTACAACGAGGCGGGGAGTTAAATACAGTAATCAGGAAACAGGGTCTACGGGCTCCTGTGGCGGCGGACCTTCCGCGTCCGCTTCCTTCTGGAATGCGAAGCCGGCGATAAGAATCACGGCGCCAAGGGTGACCGCTATGTCGGCAACGTTATAGGTCGGCCAGCGGAGAGAGCCAATTCCCATATCGATAAAATCGATGACCTTGCCGGTGGCGATCCGGTCGATGAGGTTTCCGAATGCTCCGCCGAGTACCAGGCCGAGGCATACACGCTTAAAGAGTGGAGCATAACGCATCCGGTAGGCGAAGTAGATCAATGCTATGATCGAGATGATTGTTACCGAAATGAGGAGCGGCCTGGAGTTGGAGAGCATTCCCATGACCGCACCGGTATTTGTGCTCAGGCGGATGCGGAGGACACCGCCGATCAGATCCCTGCCTCCTGTGTCCTGAAATGCCGCCCAGATCAGTCTTTTTGAGACCTGATCCAGGATGACTACAATAGCTGCTACGGCAAAAAAGAGCAATTAGCGCCCCCTGCTGCCTTTTTCCGACTCGCTCTTGCACTTGATGCACTGCCTCGCCGAAGGAACAGCATCCAGCCTCATGCTCCCTATCCTGAGTGTGCACTTCTCGCAGATGCCGTACATACCGCGTTCAATCCTCTCGAGCGCCTCATCGAGAGCCCTGAGATAATGACCCTCCTGGCTCGCGTAGTAGAAGTTCTTCTCCTGCTCCATGTAGTCGGTACCCACGTCGGCAAGGTGGTTCGAGTAAGACTGGTTAGAGCCTTCCTTTTCCTTGGTGGCGTCGCTTATCGCCTCCTCGATCCTTCCGAGTTCCATGATGATACGCTTGCGTTCGGCCAGGATCCTCACGCGCGCGGCATCCAGTTCCTTTTTATTAAGCTTCTTGCCCTTTATCTTGACAGGAGCGGGAGGCGGCTCCGGCTCGGCCATCTTTGCGGGCCTGGCCTTTGCTTTCGGTTTGGCTTTCGCCTTGGGCTTTGATTTTGCCTTCGGCTTGGCTTTCGCCCTGGGTTTGGCCTTTGCTGCTTTCTTCGTCGTTGTTTTCACTTTGGCCTTCGCTTTCGTCTTCGGCTTCTTCTTCGCCGCGGTTTTAACCTTGGATTTCGGCTTCGCTTTGACCTTCGTCTTCGCTTTCGCTTTTGCCTTCACCCCCGGTTTTTTCTTCGCAGCGGCCTTGGTTTTGGCCTTTGCCTTCTTCTTCGTCTTCTTCTTCGTCTTCTTCTTCGTCTTCGTCTTCGCCTTGCTCTTTGTTTTTTTGGCCGGCATCTCGACTACGCTCCTGTTAAAAAGCCATCAAGCCAGCTTGACCCATAGATCTATCTCGAAACCGTCGAGCTCAAAGGACGTGCTGTTCTCCCAGTCCTGCTCCCCCTCGAGGAGGTTCTCGACGAGTGTTTCGCTGCATATATGGTCGCGGTACCCCTCGAATACATGTTTTATCTCATCCGGGCCTCTCCACGCCAGAACTATCCTGTCGCTGACCTCGAATCCCGATTCTTTTCTGAAGTTCTGGATCCGGTTCACGAGGTCCCTCGCTGACCCTTCCCTGCGAAGCTCGTCGGTAAGCTTCGTGTCGAGGATGATCGTGAGGTCGCCCTCGCTCTCCGACTCGAAGCCTTCCGCGGTCTCGCTCTCGACCCGCACCTCTTCGAGGGATACGTCCTCTTTGTTCCCGTTGATCTCGACGGAAACGCTTCCCTTCTCGACCAGCTCTACGACGCTCTCGGCGCCGAGGGACTCGAGAACGGCAGCGGCGACCTTCATGTTCTTCCCGAACCTCTTTCCGAGCACGGAATACTCGGGCTTCACGCTCATCCTGATAAGTTCGCCCGTATCCTCGATGATCTCAATCGCCTTGACGTTCAATTCGTCGAGGACCAGCCCGCTGAGCTCCTCGTCCTTCGTCCACCCTGTCACGTCGTGATATTTCCCGTGCACGAGCATCCTCGCGAGCGGGGTCCTGACCTTGATCGCGGCCTTGTTGCGCACGGCCCGACCGGTCGTGACGGTCTTGAGGACGCCGGCCATGTTCTTCTCCAGTTCCTCGTCGATCATCGCGTTGTCCGCCACCGGGTAGGACTCGAGATGGATGCTGCCCGACTTGCCGGCCTCGCCCCTGAGCCTCTGCCAGATCGCCTCTGTAAGGAATGGTACGAACGGCGCGGCGAGTCTCGTGACGCCCTCGAGAACGGCATAGAAGGTCTCGTAGGCGGCAAGCTTGTCGCCAGACATCTCGTTCTTCCAGAATCTGCGCCTGCAGCGCCTGAGGTACCAGTTGCTCAGCTCGTCGATCACGAATGTCTGGATCGCGCGGGCGGCTCTGGTCATCTCGTACTCGTCCAGGGCGGCAGTAACATCGTGCACCGTCGAGTTGAACCTCGACAGGATCCATCGGTCGATCAGGTTATCGCTCTTCACATCGCCGGCCGGCTCGAAGCCGTCGATCCCGGCATACATCGCGAAGAAACTGTAGAGGTTCCTCAGAGTTCCGAGAAATTTGTTGGCGTTGTCGCGCATCGCCTCGAGGTCGAATCTCTTCGGCAGGTAGGGCGCGCCGCTGATCATCAGGTACCAGCGAAGCGAATCGGCGCCATCGCTGCTTAGCACGTCGCCCGCGAAGACGGCGTTACCCTTGCTTTTGCTCATCTTCTGTCCCTCGCGGTCGAGGATCATTCCGTGTGGCAGGCACCTCTTGTAGGGGCTCTGCTTGGTCAGGAACGCTCCGATCGCCAGCAGCGAATAGAACCAGCCCCTCGACT
>DAOVNN010000165.1 GCA_030630165.1 Candidatus Krumholzibacteriota bacterium | reverse complement strand
TCCGTATCAGCGGACTGTCGGCGCTCCTGCGCGTTTTATGCCGTAGCAGTATCGAGCTGAGCGCCGGAGAGACGGTCACCGCGACGAGCAGCGACGCGAACACCGAGACTACGTAAGCGATGCCGAGCGGTTTGAGCATCCGCCCCTCGATCCCGCCGAGGAAGAAGAGGGGGATGAAGACGACGATGATGATGAATGTCGCGTTCGCTATCGGAGCCCTGACCTCGGCCGACGCGGCGAGCACTATTTCGTAGAACGGACGCTTCGCGGCGGGTTCGGCAGCTTCGTTCTGCTTTATCCGTCTGAATACGTTCTCGACATAGATGATCGCGTCGTCGACGAGCACCCCGATCGCGATTGCCATCCCGCCCAGTGTCATCGTGTTTATCGACTGCCCCAGCCCCTTGAGGATCAGGACCGCGACAACGAGCGACAGCGGTATCGCGATCGCCGAGATCAGCGTCGTTCGGATGTTAGCGAGGAATATAAGCAGGACGATGATGACGAGTATGGCCCCGTCGCGAAGGGCGTGCATCACGTTGTCGACGGCGCGGCGTATGAAGTCTGACTGTCTGAATATCTCTGCGTGTACCACGACGTCTTCGGGAAGCGCCGCTCCTATCTCGGCGAGCGCCCCGTCGAGCCTGTCCGTCAGGTCGAGGGTGTTGGCGTCGGGCTGCTTGCTGATAACGATCATGACGCCGCGTTCCCTGTTGATCGCAGCCTCACCGAGTTTCGTCGCCGATCCGATAGTGACCCGCGCGACGTCCCGCAGCAGCACCGGTACGCCCTCGCGGAGCGCCAGCACCGTTTTTTCAAGATCCGTGACGTCCCGCAGCCTTCCGAGGCCGCGTATCAGGTACTCCTGTCCTGCGTGGACGAAGAACCCGCCGCTCGCGTTGAGGTTCGAGCCGGCCGCGGCGTCGTATACCTCGCTCAGTCCGATCCCGTACTTGCGCAGCAGGTTCGGGTCGACGAGTACCTGGTACTGTTTCACCTCTCCGCCGTATACCTTGACGCTCGCGACGCCCGGTACGGCAAGCAGGCGCTTGCGGATCATGAAATCGGCAAGTGTCCGCAGGTCCATCAACGACGTTTCTTCGGAGGTCAGCCCGACGGCCATGATCTCGCCCATCAGCGATGTGACAGGCGCCATTATCGGGCGGTCGACCTCATCGGGCAGCGCCGACTCGAGTGTCTGGAGCTTCTCGCTGACGATCTGCCTCGCCCTGTATATGTCGGTTCCCCAGTCGAACTCGACGTGGACCGTCGAGAATCCCTGGATCGACGTCGACCTGACCCTGCGCACCCCCGACGCTCCGTTCACCGCCGTCTCGATCGGAAAGGTCACGAGCATCTCGACCTCTTCGGGGGCCATCCCGTGAGCCTCGGTAAGGATCGTGACTGTCGGCGCCGTCAGGTCGGGGAAGACGTCGATCGGCATCCTGAGGGCGACCATCACTCCCCCGACCAGCAGCACTGACGCGCCGATAAGGACGGCGAGACGGCTGCGCAGGCTCGTTCTCATTAGTTGATCAAGCATATCTTCTCTCTTTTCAGTGTACGTGCGCAGCGCCGGTCTCACTCTTCGACGAGGCGAGCTTCACGCTGTAGGCCCCGCGGGTGACGACCCGCTCTCCGGCCCGCAGGCCCTCGGTGATCTCTACCAGTCCGCCCGACCGCGCGCCCGTCTTTATGGCCCGCTTCTCGAAGCTCTCGCCGCCGTGCTGTACGAATACGTAGCGGGCGTAATCCTCGTCGATGATGCTTCGTTCTGGTACCGCGACGGCAGCGATCTCTTCGCTCGTGTATATATCCATCTGGACGACCTGGCCGATCTTCAGCAGGTCGCCGGTGTTCTCGATTTCGAATATCACCGGGATCGTCATGCTCTCCCGGTCGAAGATGCCGCCCCTGCTGAGCAGTTTCAGGTCACCTTCCTCGATCCGCATCGCCGAGTCCATCCCCGGCACCTTCAGCTCGGCTCCGCGGGGGATGCCCATTTTGTAGTAGTCCTTTTCGAACATGTCGGCCCGCAGCCATACGACTGAAGGATCCACAATCGTTAAAAGCTTCTGCCCGGCGGCGACAGTCTGGCCCGGCATGATATCGACCGATGCGACGATACCGGAGACCGGCGACTTCAGGATCAGGTGGATCTCGCCTGTTTCGGAGTCAGGGGCGGTTTCCGCCGAGACGCCCTGTGTGATCGTCTCGAAGCTTGCCTTCTCGACGAGCCAGGTCTTTCTGATCTCGTCGTATTCCCGCTGTGAGATCGCCTCGCGCGCGATCAGCCTCTCGGCTCTTTCGAATTCCTTCTTCGCCCTGTCATAGGCGAACCGGCGCTCGATCCACGAGCCGGCCCCCTCGAGCGGAGGGCAGAGTGTAAGAAGAGGATCATCCACCCGGACCTTTCTGCCCGGTACGGCCATGTCCTGGTTGTGGTCGATCCTGAGGTATCCATCGACAGGTGCCACTATCTCGGCGTAGCCGGACTGCCGGGGCACGACCTCCGCGACAGTCGGGAAGGAGGCCCTCATCCTGACCTTGTGGATCTCCTCGACGAGGAACTCGGTATTCCACTGCTGTTCCTTGAGGAATGCGACCGTCTCGACGTCATCGCCGTGGTCGTGGCCGTGGGAATGATCGTGCCCCTCGTGGCCGGCATTCTCCCTGAATGCGGCCTCTCCGGCATGGGCGGCCTCTTCCTCGGTGGCGAAAGTTGTCACGGTCCCCGCCTCGAAAACGGTGCTGCCGGCGCCGTTGTACGACACGGCGACTTCATAGTCGCCGGGCTCAGGAGCATCCACTTCCACGATCCATATGCCTTTTCGCGACTGGTGATCGGCCGAGCCGGAGGCAGCGATCCTGCCGCTCTCCCTCAGCACGACGTTGACCCTGCCGTCCGCGGCCGGCTTGAAATCCTCCAGGCGAGTCAGGTGAATCAGAAACTCTGTCTTCTCTCCGCGCACCGGCGCGTGGAACTCGGTGAAGAGTTCGATTCCGCTCTCCCAGATAGTCACGCTGATCGTGTGTTCCTCGTGATCGTGTCCTTCGTGCTCGTCCGGTCCTTTCTCGGCTGCGCATGACGCGAGTACGAGAATCAGCGCCGGCAGCAGGGCCAGTCTCTTGAGATTCATGATCCGGTCTCCTCCTTCCGGGCGGTCCCCGGCGCGTAGAGCTCTTGCTCGGTCAGCCTTTCGAGCTCGAAAACGATGTCGTTATAATCTTCCAGCATGTCGAAATACGATTCGATTCCTTCGGCATAGGTCCGTATTCCCTCGAGAAAATCACCGAGATCGATCCATCCCTCCCTGTACGAAAGAGCGAGGTCGGCGACGTGCTCTTCGATGAACTCGAAGTCCCCGTGGTATTTTTTCAGCAGGTCGGCTTCATCCCGGGCGGCAAGCATCAATCTCGACAGGTGTCTTTCCCTGGCGGTCTCGTACAGGTCTAGTTCCACCTGCGCCTTCCTGTGCTCGGCAGTGGCCCGGTCGATGCCGCCCGAATTACGGTTGAGGACCGGAATCGGTATGGACAGCCCGAAGATGAATCCTGTGAACTCGTCATCGACGTTCTTGTATCCGCCCGCGATGCTGAGGGAGGGGAAGATGTCTCCCATCTCGAGGCCGATGTCTTTTCCAAGGGCTTCCATCGCGAGCCTGCGGCTCTCTACATCGGATGATCCGTCAGCCGTCACATGGCTGGAAGACAGCCAGTCGGCGGACAGGTCGACCTCCGAGACAAGGATGACTGTATCTTCGGCCGGTATACCCATCGCAGTCTTCCACTCGTCCATCACCTCGCGTCTTTCCAGCCTGGTCTCGACCATTCTTGCCCGTACTGTGATGAGAGACATGTCGATCAGCCGTTTCTCGATACCCGAAACGGTTCCCTGTTCCTTTCTGTCCGTGATGACCCGGGAGGCGTCGCCTATGATCTCCTCGAAGACCTCGAGGATCTCCTCCTCGATATCGCGGAGCTTCAGCGTCACATACCCGTGCCGCATGTGTGATATGAGATGCCACCTCGAGGCCTCCCAGCTCCGTCGTGCAGATTCAAGGCGGAGGTTAGACCCGCTTCTCTTCTTCGCGTAAGACCAGGGCATGGCGAATTCCTTCTCCAGGGCGACGACCCACTCGCGGGAGGTCACGTCGTCGTTACCCACTTCCTCCATCTCCCATACGAGCGAGGGATTCGTCCATCGCACCGCGAGATCCCTCTCGGCCTGCGCGAGGCTCAGGTCTCCGTCCAGGATAAGGGCGAAGGGGCTGCCCGCCAGCGCCATTCCCGGGATATCCTCGATGCCGACCCGGATCTCGGTTCCCGATGCCGCGAGGGGCGCCAGGACGAGACAGGCTATGACGAGGATCGATACTTTCAGGTTCATTTCCACTCCATGTGTTTGCCGCTGCCCGCGCCGAAAAAATACAGGACATCCGTATCCTCGGCAGGATGCAGCTCAGTCAGATAAGTCAATAAGGGGAAAAATTATGAGGTCAGGAGAGTGGGGGGGCTCTTTCGGCGAATATCAGCCCGTATCTCTCCAGGGGCGGCGATTCATCGACCGCCGGGAGGTATTCAGCCAGCGTAAAGACGGGAGTCTCTTCGCTGACCGCATCGGTGAATGCTGTTTCTAAAATCGGTGCGGTGAATCTTCGCTGCGGATGAGTCTTCCCGTCATCCGAGTGATGATGGATATCGTGATCCTGATGCTCATCCTCGCACGATGAGCCGGGTTCATGGCTGCATTCATGATCAGCTTCGTGTTCGCTGGATCCTTCCCGGTGCTCGAAGCAGTCCGCGCCTTCGCAGTGCGAGTGGGTCAGGCAGGTGACCTGGGACATGGCGAAGACGGCCGCGACAAGGATCGCCACGAGGACCCCGCCCTTTGTGCAGATTCTGCATTTTCTGATCGTCCCGATCATATCTATCCTGCCGTTACAGTAAGGCTTACCAGTAAATATATGACCTTTATGGTCAGTATTCAACCATGATCTCGTCGGCAAACAGCCACGACGGATGCCCCGCTCCGGGGTGCCATTCAGGCAGCAGGCCGGCATTCTTCGCAGTCATCCTTATATACCTCACACGCCTGTTGATCCCCGATTCCATAAAGTTCCTTGTGACAGAGCCTTCGAGGTCCTGCGGGATGGCATGGGTGAGTTCTGCGACCTTCACGTACTTCTTCCCGTCCTTGGAGACCTCGAAGACGACCTTTTCGGGGAGAAATATCCACGACCCCGTCTCCTGCAGGAATCCTGCCGCTATGCTTCGGACCTTCCGGGTCTTGCTGAGATCTACGACAGCGACAAGATCGGTTCCACGGTATCCCTGCCACATCCCCGTCCTGAAGTTGTCGCCGCCCCGCACCCGGTCGATCAGGGCAAGGTCGCCGCCGGCGGTATACATCGAGCTGTACTCCGAATGAAGCACGAGCGATATGTCGTCGGGGATCATCTCGAACCTCGTGTCGACCACCGGGCTCGGTTCCATCCCCTTCCTCAGGGCGATCGTCCTGATCTCCGCGGGCCGGTTGATCTTCAGCGGCCTCGTGTACTCGTTCGACCTGCCAGACGGCTCCTTCCCGTCGGTCGTGTAGCGTATCTCCGCCTTCGGGTCGGAGCACCCCATCGTGACCTCGAGCGATCCTGAGAAGGAATACGGCGTCGGGTCGAGGTAAGGTGCCGGGAGGACGGGGTGATCCTCTATCCTCGACGGCGGGATGTCCTCCGTTGCCGTTCCCCACGAGGAGCCTGCCGATGGCCCCATCTCGAAGACGAGCTCGCCGCCGCTCATGATATCGTCGTGATGTATATAGCTCTTCGGGTGAGGCTTGCCTCTCCATGTCGCGCTCTGGATGTAGACATTCTCTTCAGAGAGGCCGGAGGCGGTCACCTTGAATGTTTTTCCATTCTCGAGCCGTATCTCCGCCCGTTCGAAGAGTGGAGAGCCGACGATATAGATATCGGAGCCGGGCGTCACGGGGTAGAAGCCCAGCGCGCTGAGTACATACCACGACGACATCTGCCCGCAGTCCTCGTTCCCGCAGAGCCCGTCCGGCGTGCTGCCGTACATGGTTTGCATGATCTCGCGGACGCGCTCCTGCGTCTTCCACGGCATCCCGGCGAAGTTGTAGAGGTATGCCATGTGCTGGCTCGGCTCGTTCCCATGGGCATACTGGCCGATCAGTCCGCTCACGTCGGGCTGCTCGAGCCCCGACGTCTCTGATGAGGTAGTGAAGAGCTCGTCGAGCCTTGCGGCGAAAGCCTCTCGCCCGCCCATAAGCTCGATCAATCCCTCGACGTCCTGCGGTACGTAGAAGGTGTACTGCCAGGCATTCGCTTCGGTGTAGTGGAAGTTGATCTCGGAAGGGTCGAAGGGCGAGAGCCACCCGCCGTTGAGCCTCGGCCTCATGAAACCCGTCGAGGGATCGTAGATATGCCTGTATCCCTGGGCCCGCCGGATGAACCTCTCGTAATCCTTCTTTTCGCCGATAGATTTTGCGAACCCGGCAATGCACCAGTCGTCGTATGCGTACTCGAGTGTCCGCGATACCGAGGCGCCCTCATGACCGCCGGGGATGTACCCGTATTGCTTGTAGTATT
>DAOVNN010000210.1 GCA_030630165.1 Candidatus Krumholzibacteriota bacterium | reverse complement strand
CGCCCTGAATCCGCCGGCCAGGTCGATCAGGTCACCGACAGTCTCAGTGGGCAGTATCTCGTAATTCAGCGGCTTGTGTATGGCGCCTCTTATCGCGGCGTGCCGCCGGGCAACAGGAACGTGTATCCGGTCACCGTTTGAGAGGAACGGGTTGGTGGAGAAATCACCCTTCAGGACGTATCGGAGAACATCCACTTCGAGGGTGTCGGTCCCCCTGTAAAGGATGACCCTCCTGTTCGATCCCTCGGAAATTATGCTGCCCGCAAGCTCCACTGCGTCCGAGATGCGCTGCACCGCCGAGACGTTCACTGCCCCCGGCGTCGCAACCTCGCCGGTCACAAAGACCCGGAACATCCTCGGTTCCTGCAGGAAGCAGAAGATCTTCACATTCTTGAAGAACCTGTTGACCTCTTCGTCGAGCCTCACTCTGAATTCAGTGAGGGTCAGACCGTCGGCCCTTATCGAGCCGATGCTCGGCACGAACACGTCGCCTTCCGGCAGAACCACTATGGCGAAGGTATTCGACTCGGTCCCGATGACGTTGACGAGAAGCCTGTCGTACGGCCCGAGAATATACTGGTCGGGGTCGATCGCCTTCTCGAGCTTGGGGATGTCGTAGCCCGACCTCTGCTCCTCGACGATCTGGCCGTATCCTGATGCCTTCTTCTCGATCTGGTTGGCCTGCTTTGTCAGTTGGTTGTCGCTCATCTGCGCCAGCGCGTCTCCGGCCTGCATCAACACTGCGGCGCAGATGACCGCGATCATTACGACTGTACGTTTCATATTCCTCACCGTCCGTTTATCAAACGCTCTATCAATGCGGGGAGCGCCTCGAATACCCTTGCTTCGCTTTCGAGGTCCTTCGTGCCGAGCTGGGCGAGATGTCTCTTCCCGCCGCCTCCTCCGCCGGCCAGCTTACCGAGCTCTTTTACGAGACCGTCAGCCGTAACTCCCTTTTCAACGAGATCATCGGTAACAGTGATAACAAAATGCATCTTTCCCTTGTCGGGCATCGAGAGAACAGCGACGCCCGAAGGCACCTTCTCCCTGAACGAGTCGGCCATGCCTCTCAGGGCGCCGACATCCCTCGCGCCGGGCCTGCCGGCGGCGATCTTCATCCCCGATAATTCTTTAGCCTCTCCCAGGATCGCGTCGAGTTGTCCGCCGCCTCCCTTCTCGAGGCTCTTGATCTCTTTCTTCAGATCTTCCATGCTCTCGAGGACGGCGCCGATCCTCACTGCCGTTTCGGCAGGTGTGGTCCTGAGCAGGGCCGCCGCCTCTTCCTCGCGGTCGAACGCGTCGTAGACATGGCGCAGAGCTCCCTGACCGGTCACGGCCTCTATTCTTCGCACACCCGCGGCTACGCTGCTCTCGGACACGATGAGAAACAGGCCGGCCTGGCCCGTCGACGACAGATGCGTGCCGCCGCAGAGTTCAGTCGAGACATCTCCCATCCGCACAACGCGCACCTTCGCTCCGTATTTCTCGTCGAAAAGGGCGATGGCCCCGGCGTCGATGGCCTCCTGGTAGTCAAGCAGCTCCGTCCTTACCTCGAGCGAATCGCGTATCCACCGGTTGACCAGTTCCTCGATCTTTCTCTTTTCTTCACCGGTAACCGCCTGAAAATGATTGAAATCGAATCTCAGTCTGTCGGGCCCTACGAGCGACCCGGCCTGGGCGACATGTCCGCCGACAACCTCGCGCAGCGCGGAATGAAGCAGGTGAGTCGCGGAATGGTTGGCCGCCGTCGCGAGTCTCGCCTCGTTATTGATATGAAGTCTTATTACAGGGTTCTTCTCAACGAGCTCCCCGACATCAGCAATATCATCGACGGATTCGGCCACATGGATGATCTCCCCGCCCCTCTTCAGGACGTCACGGATCTCGAGCCTGTGCCCGGCCGTCTCTATCCAGCCGCTGTCGGCCATCTGCCCGCCCGATGTGGCGTAGAAAGGCGTCCTGTCCAGTACCAGCTCGACCGCGACAGCTGACTCCCCGGACCAGGCGATATCTTTTCTCTCCGCTTTCTTGATTTCCCTGTATCTGCGCAGCTCCGCTTCGCCGCCGACGCTCTCGTACCCGGTGAATATCGAGCTCTCCCCTTCGGACAGCTCCGTCATCTCGACGAGCGCCTGCTCGCCGGCATCGAACGCACTGCTCTGCTGGGCCCGTTTCCTCTGCTCCTCCATCGCGGCCGCGAACCCTTCCTCATCGACATCGAGTCCCTCTTTCGCGGCGAGAGCGATCGTCAGTTCGAGAGGGAATCCATATGTGTCGTAAAGTAAAAATGCCTGCCTGCCGTCGATCACTTTTCCCTTGTTACTTTTAAGATCATCGACTATTACGGCGAACCTCGACTTGCCGTCCTCGAGAGTGCGGAAGAAACTCTCCTCTTCCGCTTTGATTATCATCACCGTATCGGGCGCCCTCTCGACGAGCTCGGGATAGTCCTCACCCATCATCTTGACGACCTCATCCACGAGGCCATGCAGAACAGGACCGTTGATCCCGAATGTGTGGAGCCTCGTAAGGGCACGTCTGAGAATCCGCCTGAGGATATATCCCCTTCCCTCGTTCGAAGGGTAGATCCCCTCCGAGATCGTGAAGGTCAGCGCCCTTGCGTGATCGGCGATCATATTGATCCCCAGCCTGGACTCGCCGGTCGTGTCGGTACCTTCGGGCAGAAGCGCGATGACCGCGTCAACGAGTGGCTGAAATATGTCCGTATGAAAATTGTCCTCGGCTCCCTGCATTATCATCGCGATCCGTTCGAGACCCGCGCCGGTGTCGATGCCGGGTTTCTCGAGGGGCCGGTATGTTCCGTCCTCCTCGAGGAAGAACTGGGGAAACACGAGGTTCCAGAACTCGAGATAACGATCGCAGTCGCATCCTGGTGCGCACTCGGAGCTGCCGCATCCCACGGCCTCGCCGGCATCGTAGTAGATCTCGGAGCAGGGGCCGCACACGCCGGTCTTGCCGACGGGGCCCCAGAAATTGTCCTTGCGCCCCAGTCTGATGATCCTCTCTGCCGGAAAGCCTATCCGCTCATTCCAGATCCCGAACGCCTCGTCGTCATCCTCGAAGATGCTGACGTAGAGCAGCTCCTCGGGGAGCTGAAGCACTTCGATGACAAACTCCCAGGCCCATTCTATCGCTTCGATCTTGAAGTAGTCGCCGAAACTGAAGTTTCCGAGCATCTCGAAGAAGGTGTGATGACGCAGTGTCCTGCCCACGCTCTCGAGGTCACCGGCTCTGAGACATTTCTGGACACTTACCGCCCTCTTGTAGGGGAGGTTGTCCGGCGAGAGGTAAAAATCCTTGAACTGCACCATACCCGCGGAAGTGAAAAGCAGGGTGGAATCGCCCTTCGGAACGAGGGGCGCGCTCGGGACCTCCGTGTGCTTCCTCTCTAAAAAGAAATCGACGTAGGCTTTTCTTATGTCGTGGACTGTTCTGATATTACTGTTCATCGGTCTCTCCGGTGATCTCTTCTCTAAGTATTCCCGCGCAGATATTTCCTGTGATTCCGGCCGAGAAACCCCTTCTCGCGAGAAAGCCGCCGAGCCTTCGCGCCGCTTTTTCCCTGCCGGCCCGCCCGGCAGGACCGCCCGGTCCGTTGACAAGCCCGGTGCGCGCGAGTCTTTCGACAGCCAGTCTCAACGCGATCCTCTCCTCCTCGCCGGGAGGAAAGGCCTCAGCGAGAAGTTCGTCCGTGATACCGTCCGGAACCCCGGCGCCGGACAGCTTCCTTCTGAGAAGGGCCGGCCCGGCAGGGTTGCGCCTGAGTCTGTAATCTATCAGCTCCGAGGCGAAACGCCTGTCATCAAGCAGTTTCTTCGCCTTGAGCGTCTCGACAATATAATCCATCGAAGCTGGATTATCTATACCTTCCGCCCCGAGAGCAACGCGTACCTCATGTTCCGTACGTTCCCGCCTTGACAGGAACCTCAGCGCATAGGAGAGCCCCGCCACCTGGGCGACCGGTCCTTCGAGCTCCTCGATATCGCCGCTGTCGAGAACGGCTCCCTTCTCGAGGAAACGTTCGGTCCCGGGCCCCTTCAGGACGAGATACGTCCGTCCGGACGATGTCGCGACCTTGCGGAGCGACCCTGTGCTTCTTGATACGGATACTATCTCGGTGCTGCCGCTGTTCAAATTCATGGTCCGGATCAAAGCCCTATTCAGGAGCGACGCCCTTGCCCGGATCGGCTTTCCCGCCGGAGTCTGCCGGAGCCGCGGTTTTTTTCGCGGCTGCGGGGGCAGGTGAAGCAGGGACCGGCGAAGCCTTCAGCCCGTAGTGCTCGCGCACGCTGGTCTCTATCTCATCCCGGATATCAGTGTTTTCCTTGAGAAATATCCGGGTATTGTCCTTGCCCTGGCCGAGGCGCGTCTCGCCATATGAAAACCAGCTGCCCATCTTCGTGAGCAGGCCGGAGGCCACGCCCAGTTCGATCAGATCGCCCTCGAGACTGATCCCCTCGCCGAAGAGGATCTCGAACTCGGCCTGACGGAAGGGTGCGGCGACCTTGTTCTTGACGACCTTGACCCTCGTCATGTTTCCGATGATGCTCTCACGGTCCTTGATCTGTCCGATGCGGCGGATATCCATCCTCATCGTGGCATAGAACTTCAGGGCGTTTCCGCCAGACGTGGTCTCGGGATTGCCGAACATCACGCCGATCTTCATACGGATCTGGTTGGTGAATATCATGCATGTGTTCGATTTAGCGACCGCGCCGGCTATCTTCCTCAGCGCCTGTGACATGAGCCTCGCCTGGAGGCCTACATGTGAGTCGCCCATGTTACCCTCGATCTCGGCCGACGGCACGAGGGCCGCCACCGAATCGATGACTATTACGTCGATCGCATCGCTGCGGATGAGGACCTCGGCGATCTCGAGCGCCTGCTCACCCGTATCAGGCTGGGATATGAGCAGGTTGTCGATGTCGACCCCTATCTTCCTCGCGTACCCGACGTCGAGAGCATGCTCCGCGTCGATGAATGCCGCCACACCGCCGAGCTTCTGCGCGTTCGCGACGATCGAGCAGGCAAGCGTTGTCTTTCCCGACCCCTCGGGCCCATAGATCTCCATGACCCTGCCGCGGGGCACTCCCCCGATCCCGGCCGCGATGTCGAGCGCAAGGCTGCCGGTGGGGATGGACTCGATCTCCTGGTGCGCGCCCTCCTCACCGAGGCGCATGATCGAGCCTTTCCCGAACTGTTTCTCTATCTGGTCGACGGCAAGCTCTATCGCCTTGCCCTTGTCGCCCGGTTTTGTATGTTTCGTCAACTTGGATACCTTTGGGGTCCTGGTCTTTTTACCGAATCTGTCCGCGCTCACTTTCTTCCTCCCACTTCATCCCCCTGTTCTCTCAT
>DAOVNN010000121.1 GCA_030630165.1 Candidatus Krumholzibacteriota bacterium | reverse complement strand
GTTACGCTCTCTGCTCTCTTCGAAGCATCACAGACACCTTGAGTTCGAGGAGTTCTTTTCCATAGTGATGGACGAGTACATCGAGCGTCACAGCCCAGAGGGCAGGATCAGGAGAAAAGAAAGGCGGGAGCAGAAGAAGGCTGAGCTGGAACAGAGAAAGACCTCCAGGACTGCCAGGACCGGCAAGCTTGCAAAGGGGGCTGAATCATCTTCGGGTACCTCGACGAAGCCGAAGCTCAAGAAGCAGGAACCATCCCGTTATATCCCGCGGAAGGTCCGTGACGAGGTCTACGCCCGCGACAAGGGGCGATGCAGTTTTGTCTCACCCGGGGGGAGGCGTTGCGGGACTACCCATGACCTGCAGATCGATCACAAGGTCCCCTTTGCCCGGGGTGGGGACAACTCGCCGTCGAATCTCAGGCTGCTGTGCGGGAAACACAACAGGCTCGAGGCCGAGAGGGCCTACGGGAAGAAACATATGGAGCGGTATGTCAAGGAGACCGGGGAGCAGTACCGCATTAAAAGATCAAACAAGCGTCTGAGGGAACATGGGGAACAGTACAGCACGAAAATGATGGAAGGGTATGTAAAGGAACATAGGGGACAATACCGAATGAAAAAACCCGGCTGCGGATTCTCGATCTCCACAACCGGGTTGTAATGCAGACAAGCTGACTGGCGAAACGTGAACTATCTCACCAGCATGAACTTCGCCCACCTGGCGTGCAATCTCGTCATACCCCTTGCAGCGTGCAGGGTGGTGACCAGGAGAACAGCCCCGATCAGGACTGTGAGCGGCATGGCCCATATGGGCGTCCAGTACTCGATGCCGCTGATATGCATCATCGGTATCTCGAAAGTATACTCAAGGATCGGCCTGAGGATGAACGACGCGGAGAATGCCAGCAGCGATATTGTGACCGTGAAGTGCACGATGCCGAAAATGAGCTGCAGGATCATATATAAAATAGACGACCAGGACCTCTTATCTTTGACCAGCGCGACGAATTTCTGCCAGACATTCAGGCCTTTTCGGGAGGCGACAGGCCTGCGCGGCATGCGTATTCCGGAGAGAGCTTCGATGATCCGCCCCTCCACGAGCATCAGGCCCTGCACGGAAAGGAGAAAGAGTCCGAAGAATGGAATGCCGAATATCATGACGGCAAGGCCGACCGACAGCGACAGGCCCGTCACTGCCCATGTGAAGTAGATGATCCCGGTAACGAGGGCAAAGAGCCCGTAGAACATCGCGCCGTAAGCTCTCGGGTCGACCATGACGCCGAAGAATCTCGCTGCCGCCGACCTGTTTCCGTTCTTCTTTTTTCCTGCCAGTACGGGGGTGGAGTATTTCTCGATCCTGCGATATGCGTCTGCGACCTCCTCCGGCGTGCCGTAATCCTCAATTATACCGCGGATGAGTTCGTCTTCGGGAACATCCGGTGATTCGATCGAGGCGGCGTCGAGCGCGGTGCGGAGGTGCTCCTCGGCGTCTCCCAGGGCATCGCGAACAGTTGCAGGGTCGGAACCCGAGAGCGCTTTCTCGAGACTGTCGAGGTATTCCTTTATCATGTCAGACATCGTTATTCCCTTTCAGTATCTCGTCGACCAGGTCCCTGGTGTTATTCCATGTGGCATGCCAGTCCTCGAGGATCTTTCCGCCTTCTTCCGTGATGGAGTAATAGCGGCGGGGAGGACCGGAGACTGAAGGCTCGATCTCGCTCTGCAGTATCCCGCTCTTCTCCATCGAGCGCAGAACGGGATAGAGGGCGCCCTGTCTGAAGAGATGCCTGTCACCGGGGCTGGCAGCTGCCGACTCGATCTCCTTCGTTATCTGGTAGCCGTACATCGGTTGGCCCGCCGCGGATATTACTCCGAGAAGGAGCAGCGCGGCCGTTCCCGATTTCAGCTCCTTTTCGAACTTTCTGTTAGCCGATTCTGTATCGATCACTTCGTCCACCTCTTTTCGCGGTGCTGCTCACTTGAGCATAATACTTACTTAATACTACTATTAAATTCGTAGTAGTCAAGGAGAATGTTTCAAAATAATTTTAATTTTCTGTGAAACAACGGGTTTCGCCTTGCGTATACAGAATATGAATGTATATTCACGGAGTAATTTATAAATTGAATCACAATTCATATATTGAATGAATCTTCAGAAGGCTGGAAGGAGGCCTGAAGTGGATGACAACGGACAGGACCCCGGGCACCTCTCGCGCCGGGAGCGGACCAGACAGCAGCACCGGGAGGAGATCCTCTCGGCTGCCACCGGGCTGTTCGCGCGGCATGGTTATGACGGCACGAGCATGCAGATGATCGCCGACCAGGCGGAGATCTCGGTCGGGAAACTCTATCTCCATTTCGAGGGGAAAGAGGATATCTACCGCGAGATCGCCGAATACCATGCCGGGAAGATGCGAGCGATGGCCAACGAGGCGAGCGATCCCTCGATGCCCCCGATCGAAAGGATCCGGATGCGGAACAGGGCCGTGACCAGATATCTCGATGAGAATGCCGATTTCGTCAGGTTCTATGTCAGCGAGATGGAAGGGATGGGCAAGTGTGCCCGCTGCGAGGACGACTCGGACCACAAGACGCACTTCTCTGAGATCAGTGATCTCTTCAGGGAGGCGATCGAAAGGGGAGACATCCCCGACGAGGATCCCGATATCCTGACAGCGATGATACACGGAGCGGGGCACGGATTGATCGCTTCGGTAGTAGAGAGGGGCACGATGCAGTTCGTTGAGATAGCTGACTGCATTGACAGATTGATACTGAAACCTCTGGAGGACAGGAAACTTGAGGAAAAGAGAAAGGAGGGCGGCGGATGAGATATAAGAGTACTTCGATGAAAAGAAAAACATCGATATCAAAGAGGTCGATGATGCGAACGACATCGAAGCTGGGAACAGCATCAATAATGGCTGCTCTCGCGATACTGATATTGACGGCTTCATTGTTGTGGGACAGTTCCGCCGCAGCTGCGGGCACCGCCGCGGTTGGCACCGCCGCTGAGGTCGGGAAGATGTCCCTCTCGCTGGACAGGGCAGTCGAGCTCGGCCTTGCGTACGATGAGACGCTGAAAAAGGCCGGTGAAAGCCTGCTCGGAGCGGAAGCTTCGATCAGGGAAGCGAAGTCGGGCAGGATCCCGACTATCGACCTTGTCGCTCAGTACGGAAGGAACGTGCTCAAACCGGTACTCTTTCTTCCGTCAGATATGGCCGATGCATTCGGCGGCGTGACGAAGATCGAGCTCGGAGAGGACAATGATGTCTCCGCCGTCGCGAACCTGACCTGGAACGCCTGGACGGGTGGAAGGGTCTCTTCGGCGATCGGGGTCACGAGTGCGATCGCCGAGGTGGTCCGCAGCGGCGAGATCGCCGTGGCCGACTATGTCAAGTTCCTGATACAGGATTCATATTTTCTCGTTCTGCTCGCCGATGCGACGTTGAAGATCAACAAGGCTGCCTACGAGACGACGCTCGAGGCGGTCAGGGTCGCCAGGGTGGGGCACTCGAGCGGCACAGTGAGCAGGTTCGACCTGCTGCGTTCAGAGGTCGAACTCGAGAACAGGGAAACGCCTATGATCGTCGCGCAGAACGATTTCGAGAGGGCATTTTATACTCTCAAACGCCGATGCGGTATTGAGCCTCATGTCGAGCTGGCCCTCTCCGATTCACTCGGATATGTCGACCAGCCTGAGGATCTCGATCGTCTGCTTGCGAGGATGAAGGAGACCAATCCGGAGATAATCTCGGTCGGGCACCAGATCATGGCCGCCGAGATGAACGTGAAGCTCGAGAAGGCGGCGAGATGGCCCGGCCTGCAGATCGGCGCGAATTATCTCCTGCAGGGCCAGTGGTCAGACAACATGTCACCCAGTGTGGACAACCTGGCCCATTCATCGGCGCTCACCGCCGCGCTCGTCTGGCCGATATTCGACGGCCAGAGGTCGAAGGCACGGATCGACCGGGCACGTGCGGAGCTTCGCACGGCCGAAGTCGAGCTCGGACGCGTCTCGAAGGACAAGGAGCTGGCGGTCAGGATATCGAGAATTACACTGGTTAATGCGATTGCGGCCCTGAGCGGACGCGAAGAGGCTGTGTCTCTCGCCGAGGAGGCCTACAGGCTCGCCGAGGTGAGATTGATCAACGGACTGGCAACGCCGCTCGAGAGACTCGATGCCGAGCTGGCCATGACTACCGCCAGGGGGCAGTACGCAACAGCGCTCTATGCGGCCAATATCGCCGAGGCAGCGCTTGAGCTGACACTTGGAGGAGGCACAGCCGGTAAATATCGATCGGCGGCACGAAAGGAGACGGACGATGAGTAACGGAAACACGAAGAAGGGCCGGGGACGGCTGACGATCATCCTGATACTCGTCGCCGTAGTCGCGGCATTCGCGATAAGGTTCGCGGCCCTCGGCAGAAAAGATTCGGTGGCCATCATCCGCTCGATCCAGGAGAACGAAGGGATTCCCGTCGAGGCCGTTTCCGCCGTGATCGGAGACCTCGAGGTATGGAACACGATGGCCGGCACGGTCGAGGGTATTGTCCAGTACCCCGTCGTTTCGACCAACTCGATACAGGTGATGGACGTTCTGAGGCGCGAGGGCGATCACGTCAACAGGGGTGATATCATCGTCAGACTCGAGAAGACCTCCCCCAACCCGATGCTTCACTCATACGCCCGTTCGAAGGCGCTCTACGACGACGCACTGAGCGATGTACGCAGGATGCGGGTGCTCTACGAGGAGGGCGCAATATCGGCGCAGCAGCTCGAGAAAGCCGAGATGGGCCTGAAGATAGCAGAATCAGATCTGATCAACGCCCGTGCCGGGACCGATCTTGTCGCCGACCGTGAGGGAATCGTCACAAGCGTGACAGTCAATCCGGGCGATATGGCGGATAACGGCGAGCCAGTCGCGTGGGTAGCGAGGACCGATACGATCATTGTCAAATTCACCGCCGGCAGCAGGCAGGCGATGGTGCTCGAGAAGGGACAGCTCGCCGCGTGGTTCTCCAGCGAGACGGGAGAGAATGGCGAGGGCGTCATATCGAGGCTCGACCTCTCTGCCGATCCCGAGACGCGTCTGCTCGCGGGGGAAGCGGTCTTTGCCAATCCCGATGACAGGCTTCTCCCCGGACTGCTCGTCTCGTTCAGGGTGCTTACCGGTGAGCGGCGCGGCGTCGTGAAGATCCCGGTCGGCTGCCTGATACAGCACAACGGTGATTACAGTGTCTACGTTATCGAGGACGACGGCACAGGAAAGAAGACATCGAGGCTCCGCACTGTGGAGCCCGGCCTCAGGACCTCCGATGAAGTCGAGATCCTCAGCGGACTCGATGCGGGCGAGAGTGTCGTGCTCTTCGGTCAGACGAGGATAGAGGACGGCAGCCTCGTCAAGGTGATCAGCGGTGGAGAGGGGGAGAGATGAACATCTTCCGTTTCTTCGTCAGACGACCTGTTCTGACGACGATGATCCTCGTCCTTCTCGTTGTGATGGGCTTTTACTCGTACCAGCGGCTCGTCATCGAGATGATGCCGAACATCGAGTTTCCATTCATCATAGTCACCACGGTCTATCCCGGCGCATCTCCTGCAGAGATAGAGAGCCAGGTGACTAAAAAGATCGAAGACGAGGTCGCGACGATCGCCAACGTCAAGAACCTCACGTCTTATTCGCAGGAGAATGTCTCACTCGTGCTCGTTGAATTCGAGCTCGAGACGAGTGTCGACCTCGATGCGATCGACGTGAAGGACAAGGTCGACGCGATACTCTTCGATCTTCCCGATGGCACGGAAAAACCCGTCATACAGAAATTCGATATCGGCGCCTCTCCCGTGATGGAGTTTGCCGTCTCCGCTCCAAGGCCGCTGCAGGAAGTCTACGAGATTGCCGACAAGGTCGTGAAGGAGCGGTTGAGCAGGATCGACGGAGTGGGAGAGGTCGAGATCACCGGAAAACGCGAAAGGGAGATCCGCATCGAGATCGATCCCGAAAGGCTGAGGGCCTACGGGCTGACTCTGCTCGACGTGGTTGCATTTGTCGGGATGGAGAACCTTAATATCCCGGCGGGTCATATTACCAGAGGTGCCACCGAGACTACGCTTCGCCTGATAGGCGAGTTTGATGAGCCGCAGGAGATCGCGGACATAAGGCTCCCGCTGCGGTCGGGAGGCAATATCCCGCTGTCCGAGGTGGCAGTCGTACGCGACACTGTCGAGGAACTGCGCGAGTCGTCGACCTATAACGGGCAGCCCGTTATAGGACTGTCGATCATCAAGCGGTCCGACGGAAACACGGTCGAGGTGGCCAACGGCGTAAGCGAGGCGCTCAAGGATCTCGAGACGATCCTCGACAGTGACATCGACATCACTATAACGAGCGATTCATCGACATTCGTCTTCGATTCGGTCAGCGATGTATTGTCCAACATCATGATCGGCATCCTGCTGACGTCGATACTCCTGTTCCTGTTCCTGCACGACTGGAGGCAGACGGTCGTAGCGGGGATATCGATGCCCGTCTCGGTCATTGCGACCTTCATGCTGATCGATATGGCGGGATTCACGATCAACATCATGACCCTGATGGCGCTCGGTATCTCTATCGGAACGCTCGTGACCAACTCGATCGTAGTGATCGAGAATATAACGCGACACGTCAAAGAGGGGATGAATTCATACGATGCCGCGGAGCATGGAACCTCCGAGGTCGCCGTGGCGGTGCTTGCTTCGACGCTGACGAACATCGTCGTCTTCACGCCGATCGCTTTCATGAGCGGGATCATTGGAAGGTTCTTTCTGCAGTTCGGCGTGACAGTGGTGTTCGCGACGGTATTCTCGCTGATAATCAGTTTCACGATGGTGCCTATGCTCTCGGCAAGGCTGCTCAGGGCGAAAGCCGGAGAGCATCACGACGAAAAACATCTCTGGACGAGGTTCACCGGCGCATGGGACAGGGCGTATGACAGCATGGCCGGTGGATACAAGTCGATGCTGGCTCTCTTTCTCGAGAGACGCTGGATACCGATCGTGGTCAGCATCGTCATGTTCTTTTTCGCAATATTCCTCTTCTCCTTCGTCGGCGGCGAGTTCATGCCGGTGATCGACCAGAACGTCGTAATGATCCAGCTCGAGCTTCCCGCCGGCACGAGCCTCGAGCGTACCCAGGATGTAGCCTCGAGGATCGAGGGCAGGATGCGGGCCCACGACGAGGTGATCGGCGTGATCACCAAGATCGGCGGCGGCCAGAGGGGCGTCGAGGATGCCGAAATAGTCCTGCGGCTGACAAAGGGAGACGAACGCGAGATCAAGATCACCGAATTCATGAACCTGATCAGACGTGAGCTCGCCGATCTTCCCGACGCTTCCATCGCTGTCCTCTCCGAAGGGGGAGGCGGCGGCAGCGATGCCGACCTGCTCCTCGAGGTCCTCTCGAGCGACCAGGAAAAACTATCTCTCGTCGCCGGGCAGATCTACGAGATCGTCCGTGAGACTGAGGGCCTCGTCGAGGTGCAGTCGAGCGAGAAGCCGGGAAAACCGGAGATCGTCGTCCGGCCGAGACGCCGCCAGCTCTCATGGCGGGGACTTAACCCGATGACTGTCGGGATGATCCTCCGGACCGCATACGAGGGCCAGGAGGCGGGCGTCTACCGCGAGTCGGGAGAGGAATACGACATCAGGGTAAAATACGAGGAGCGTTCCCGGAAAGACCCGGCATACCTGCGAGATCTCCCGATAGGGATGCCGTCGGGCGGGACGGTCCCCCTGTCCGATGTGATGATACTCGAGAGCAGGACCGGCGAATCGGAGATCAGGCACAAGGACAAACAGCGTATGGTCGAGATCACCGCCAACGTAGCCACCGGGAGCCTGTCCGAGGCGCGCGTGCTGATCGACGCGAAGATTGCGCAGCTCGACATACCGGCAGGCGTACGGGTGAAGTATGGCGGAATGGCCGAGATCCAGGACGAGTCTTTCGCCTCGATCCAGACAGCGATGATCCTCGCGATCATCTTCATCTATATCGTGATGGCAGGGATCCTCGAGAGCTTCATCCATCCCGTCACGGTCATGCTGACCCTTCCGCTCGGCCTGATCGGAGCGTCCTTCGGCCTCTTCTTCGCGGGGCAGACGATCAACATCATGTCGCTGATGGCGATGATCATGCTTGTCGGTATCGTGGTGAACAACGCGATCCTCCTTCTCGACTACACGAGACAGCTGAGGGAGAAGGGGATGTCGGTCAAGGAGGCCC
>DAOVNN010000059.1 GCA_030630165.1 Candidatus Krumholzibacteriota bacterium | reverse complement strand
GGGCGAGTCCGGGGAAAGGCTCGTCACCGTCGATGTCTCCACCGGAGAGATAGATACCCTGGTTATCGACGGGCTGACCATATATGCCCTCGGGATCAGGCATACGGGCTGCGAGAACGTATCCGGTCCGGAATCACCCTGCATCGATCACGCAGCCTGGCTCGTCGAGACGGATGGGTGCAGGATCTTTCATCTCGGCGACGCGAAGCTTGCCGCGGAGGAATTCGAGCAATTCCCGTGGCTGCCCGGCCTGGAGGTCGATATAGCGTTTGTGCCCTTCTGGTTCATCCAGAAGGCCGGAGGAGCGGATCTGATCACACGGCTTATCGCGCCGAAAACGGTCGTCCTGATGCACTGGAACAGCTGGAACCGCGACTCGGTAGTCGAGGAACTGGAGCGGAACCGTGACGCACTCCCGCCGACCGTGATCTTCGGCGAGGCGTTCGAAAAAATGAGCTTCTGAGGCCTGTTCAGATTGTCTGTTGTAAATGGTCAGGAATAGTTCTAAAATCGCCATAGTTGAAACATCTGTCGGACTGAATCCTCGAATCCGGAAAACACAAACGGAGGTATGAGTTGAGGTATTCACGCTTCATCGCTTGCCTGATATCTTTACTGGTCCTGCTGGTAATGTATCTGCCCTCTTATGCGGAAGAGGAAGCCGGGGGCGTTTTCGGAACGCAGAGCTTCGATGATTACGAGCGCCCGCAGACATGCCGTTCCTGTCACGTGGATATCTACGAGCAGTGGTCCCAGTCGGCGATGGCGATGGCATTTACCCATCACTGGGACGAGATAGAGTATTTCGATCTCGCGGTCAAGCATGCAGAGCAGAACCCCGAACTCAAGGACGTTGTCGCCGGATGCAACGGCTGTCACGCTCCCATCGCCTGGGTCTCCGGCGAGGGAAATCCTCCGAGGCCGGGAAGCGGCAGCAAAGCGGACGAGGGAGTCTCGTGCGATTTCTGCCATACGATATCCGCGAGGACGGGCGATACGTCATTCAACTTCAACTATGTCGTCGACCCGGGAAAGGTGAAGCGGGGAAACCGCGAGGGAGGCAAGAGCCCCCACCACAAGACGGAGTATCTCGATTTCATGCGTACCGCCGAATATTGCGGGATCTGCCACAACGAGAAGGATCCCCACGGTATCATGGTCAAATCGACCCAGCTCGAATGGGCTGAAGGCCCCTATGCCGCCGAGGGAGTCCCATGCCAGAGGTGCCACATGCCGGGCGCCGAGGGCCGCAGCGCGAACACGTCGACCCGGGAGTTTCCCGACATCGCGCAGCATCTCTTTCACGGCGCGCACGATCCCGGCAAGGTGAAGGGCTCGATCGAGTTGCGTATGAATCCGGACAACCGCGAGGTGGAACCCGGAGATGCAGTCGTGATAAGCGTGCAGCTTTTCAACGGCAAGTGCGGGCATAAGGTCCCGAGCGGATCTGCCGAGGAAAGGCAGCTCTGGCTGCACGTCTCGGCGCACTGTCCGGGAGGAAAGGTTTACCATCTTCCCGTCGACCTGAAGGGATTCGAGGGGGAGGGGGAGACGATCACAAGCAACGCGCTCGCCTACCAGGATATGGGAGAGATGCTCGGCGATCCCTCATTCGCGGGACTGCCGCGGGACGCGCTCGAGCACGAGGGCGACAGGATATTCTGCCTGCCCTATTTCGATCCGCAGGGACGCAGGACGATCGCTCAGTGGAACACCATGTCGCTCGGGACCGATTACAGGATCGGGCCGAGGGAAACTAAGATAGAGACTTTTACGTGGACGGTGCCGGATGATGTCGAGTTCGGCACGGTCGTCGTCAGAGCGGAGCTCAATTATCGCAGGCTCGTAAAATCGGTCGCCGAATTCCTCAAGGTGCCTGAGGACGAGACAGAGATAATCCGCGTCAACGACGCCGAGACCCGTTTTGAGATAGTCGATTACTGATCGCATATTCTAAATTACGCAGACTGAATTTGCCGTGCGCGGGAGGGAACCGCCGGCGAACGGATCAGAATACTGATTTTCTTCCATGGGGGACGTAGAATGGGTATCGAATTCAGGATCGATACAGAAGAAGGAATCGTCTACACGACCGTCAAGGGGGATCTCGATGTCGACGATATTATTGCCGGTCTTACCGAGATCATATCCCATGAGGATTTCGAACAGGGGATGGGTGGTATCTTTGACCTCCTTGCCTCGAAATGGGAGTCCAACCCGGAGGAACTTAGAAAAATAGTCCGGTTCATAATAGAAAACACCGACAGGATCGGTCAATCGAGACACGCAGTGGTCGTGGGGAGCAACAGGGCATACGGAATGTCCCGGATGTTCGAGGTCTTTTCCCAGGAAACCGCCGTCAACGTGCGGATATTCCGCGATTTGGATGAGGCGAGAAAATGGATGATCGAGGGAGCCGACAAAAAGGAATAGCAGCTCCGGGGTTCAATAGGCCAGTTGGGCCATCAGTTCACGGCGACCAGGGATAGTACGGGGATTTGAGAGGGAGGTAGATCTTGTCGATTCTATCGGTCAGGATGAAATCAGCTGTTCTGGTCATCATCTCGTTTATGACAGCAGCAGTCCTGCTTATACCGGATGATGCATGCGCGATTCCGGCATTTGCGCGGAAGTACCGGATGTCGTGCACCACCTGCCATGCTCCTGTCCCCAGGCTGAAGGAGTACGGCGAGCAGTTTGCCGGCAATGCGTTCAGGCTCGAGGACAAGGAGCCGAAGAGGTTCTATCCCGACACGGGCGACGAGTTGCTGATGCTGCAGAGGGAACTCCCGATCGCGGTGAGATTCGACGCCTATTTTCTCTATGACTACCATAAAGACTCCAACATGACCGATTTCCAGACACCGTTCGGAGTGAAGCTGCTCTCCGGCGGGAGCATATCGAAGAACATCGGGTACTATTTCTACTTCTACATGTCCGAAAAGGGGGAGATCGCCGGGATAGAGGACGCCTATGTCCACTTTAATAATATGCTCGGAGTAGACTTCGACCTGATGGTCGGGCAGTTCCAGGTCTCCGATCCGCTCTTCAAACGCGAGCTGAGGCTGACCTACGCTGACTATCTCATCTACAAGGTCAGGGTGGGGGAAACCGTGACGAATCTCACCTACGACCGCGGCCTGATGTTCACCCTCGGCACCGAGATGGGATTTGACGCTGTCTTCGCGGTGGTGAACGGCAACGGGAAGGGAGAGGCCCATGACGGGTACCTCGACGAGGACAACTGGAAGAATTATTTACTGAGACTCTCGCAGTCATTAGGGCCGGTCCGGATAGGCGCGTTCGGCTATGCGTGCAACTCCGAGGTGAACAATGCAGGTACGATGGTAGGGAATGAGCACTGGTACGGCGGGGCGGACGGGACGCTCGACTGGGAGGACAAGCTCCAGCTCAACGTGCAATACGTATTCCGCGAGGACGAGAATCCGTGGTTTGAGATTGCCGGGGGCACGAAGGTGGAGACCAGAGGAGGTTTCGCCGAGCTGATCCTGGCCCCGGGGGGAGAGGCCGGCAGGCACTGGATAGTTCTTCTGTACAACTACATCGATTCGCAGCAGAAGGCGCTGGATGAAAACGCGGGGACCCTTTCGTACAGCTGGCTTCTCAGGCGCAACCTGAGACTCCTGGCGGAGGGCACCTACAGCGATACGCATGAGACATTCCGGTTTACCGGTGGATTTGTCTCGGCTTTTTAGAGTATATTCCGGTTCCTGCGGTAATGGGTGCCGCGGCCGAACGGTCAATATCATTTGTACTGTAACCTGAAGAAGGAGGATGCCAGATGGCAATTCTTCAGCCTTCCGATATCGTCGACATCGGAATCGAAAAAGAGATCAAGCGCCGCGACTTCTATGCACTGGCTGCCGACCAGTTCTCGGACAAAGCCGAGCTGGCAGAGCTTTTTGGCAGGCTGCGTGACTGGGAAGAGGGACATATAAAGAAATTCGAGAAGATCCGCGAGGACGTAAAGGGCGGAAACTACGCCGAGTCTTATCCGGGCGAGATCCACGAGTACATGGCTGCCGTCGTGGACAGCGATCTTTATGAGAATCTCGATTCGAAATCGTTCGCTCTCACCATCAAGACCCCGGAAGCGGCTCTCGATGCGGGCATCGGATTCGAAAAGGACGCGATCCTGTTCTTCGGCGGACTGGCCAACTTCGTCGACCCAAAGGCGAGAGAGGTCATCCGGGATCTGATCGCCGAGGAGCAGATGCACATGCTTCAGCTCTTCGAGATGAAGAAAAAACTGTAGGAATATTTCAAACAATATATGCGTTTGAGACGTAAGTAAAATACGCTGAATTACATGCACCCCGCCGCTGGAAGCAGCGAGGTGTGAACCTTGTCACCCGCGGAGGTGAGACGTGAAATCGTTCTTCAAGTCCTTTTTTGCAACCCTTCTGGCTATGGTGTTTGTGGTCGTCGTTATCGTCGCTGTAGTCGCGTCAATGTCTTCAGACAAGCCGGAGATCAAGGACGGCTCATGGCTCGTTATCGATCTGTACGGCGGCATCACGGAATACAGCCCGCCGTCAAACATCATGGGTGAGATCATGGGAGGCAAGGGGGAGACCCTCACGAGGATCCTCTGCAACCTCAACAAGGTCTGCGTCGATGACCGGATCGAGGGTGTTATTTTCAAGATGTCGTCGAGCAACGGCGCCGGGCGCGCGATGCTCGAGGAGATGCGCGGCGCGATCAAGAATGTCCAGGCATCGGGCAAGAAGGTCTACGGGTATTCAGATTCGATGAACAGGCACACATACTACCTCGCCAGCGCCTGCGATTCACTCTTCATGCCTCCGACAGCCTACATGAATTTCATCGGCCTCTCGGTCACGACCGAACATGCGAAGGGTCTGCTCGAGAAGCTGCACATCAAGCCGAACCTCCACAGGATCAAGGATTACAAGAGCGCAGCCGAGATGATCATACGCGAGGACATGTCGAAGTTTTCCCGCGAGAACAAGGACTGGATGCTCGAGGAGTACTGGGATCTCTACTGCACGGCCCTCGAGAGGGACCGCGGGTTCACCAGGAAGCAGGTAACCGCGGCAATGGAAAAGGCGCTCTTCCCGATCGAGGATGCGGTCGAGTGGGGATTTGTCGACGGGGCGATCTACTGGGACGAACTGGTTGATATGCTGAAGGGTGACGAGGAAGAACTCGAGACCGTCAGCCAGTCCACTTATGCCAAGGTCGAGCCGGAAGAACTCGGTATGGGCGGCAAGAAGAAGATCGCGGTCGTCCACGCACAGGGTATGATCGCCGGCCGCAAGAGCAAGGTCGATCCGATGTTAGGGCTGCTGATGGGGCACGAATCGGTCAACGCCCAGCTTCGCAAGGCCCGCAAGGACGAAGATGTAGTGGCAGTGATCTTCCGGGTGAACAGCGGGGGAGGAGAGAGCCTCGCGAGCGACATGATGGGCCACGAGGTAGCCATCACGGCGAACGAGAAGCCGGTAATCGTATCGATGGTCGACGTCGCCGCTTCAGGCGGGTACATGATCGCGTACCGCGCCACGAAGATGATCGCCGACGAGATGTGCGTCACCGGATCGATCGGTTCGATCAATATGAAATTCAACGTGAAGGGATTCTACGAGATGTTCGGCATCACCCACGACTATGCGTCGAAAGGGCCGAACGCACTGATGTACTCTCCCTTCCGTGACTTTACGGAGAATGAGCGTGAGATCTTCGAGAAGGATCACTGGAAGGGCTTCAACGCGTGGCTGCAGGACGTCGCCGATCACCGCGGCATGACCTTCGAAGAGGCAGAGAAGCTTGCTCACGGGCGAGTGTGGACGGGGCGCCAGGGCGTGGCCAACGGCCTTATCGATGGGACCGGCGGCCTCGACAGGGCGATCGAGATGGCAAGGGAGCTTGCCGGGATCGAAGAGGACGAGAAGGTCTCGATCGTGCATTATCCGCTGCCGAAGTCGTTCATCGAGTCGCTCATGGCAGGCGGAGGTTTCTCTGCCGCCGCGAAGTACGTCGTGTGGCGCTATATTCAGGATGATGTGGCCGAGACGTGGAACATGGTCACCAACCGCCGCATGAACATGATGCCGGAGATGGATATCAGGTAATCCTCTCCTGCAATGAATGACAATGACAGGCCGCGGCTTCCGCCGCGGCCTTTTCTGTTTTATCCCGACCAGGTTGACACCGCCGCTGTCATGCGTGTAATCTCACCCGGTACCCCAATGTGCGGAGAGGAGATACCCGATGAAGAATCAGTTCAGATTTATTGTTGTACTGCTGTCGGCCGTTCTCGTAGCGGCTGTTTCCTTATCGGCCGGTGAGGAGACGGAGAAACGCGCCTTCACCGCCGAGGACATATGGAAGATCGCACGGCTCGGTTCGCTTAATCTGTCACCGGACGGGCGGCTGGCCGCGGTCGTTGTTACGAAATACTGTATCGAGGAGAACAAGGGAGCCGGAGATATCTGGCTCGTCAATACTGACGGCACCGGAGCGAGGAGATTCACCACCGGTGAGACTTCGGAAGGGCCTCCCGCCTGGAGCCCCGATGGAAAACGGCTCGCCTTTACGGCAAAGCGCGACGGTGAGAAATCCCAGCTTCAGATCATACCGCTCGGCGGAGGAGAGGCAGAGGAGCTGACCGACATGCCGCTGGGCGTCTCGAGCCCGAGATGGCTTCCCGGCGGGAAGCGGATCGTATTCGTCTCTCCCGTTCTCCCCGGATTCGAGGAGGATCTGGACTCGATGAATGTCGAGATCGAGAAGCGCAGTGAGAGCAGGATATCGGCGAAGATCACCGAGGACGTCTTCTATCGTTACTGGGATCACTGGCTCACTGACGGCTATGTCAACCATCTGTTCGTAATCGACATAGAGACGAAGGAAGTAACCGACCTGATGACGGGATGGGACCGCCTGACAGGCGCCAGCGGTCTCGGCTACGCTGTCTCCCCCGAGGGCGCGGAGATAGCGTTCTCGGCCTTTCGCTACGGCGCACCTTACGATTCGCTTACAACAGACATATATCTTATCGATGTGGAAAGCCCCGGTAAGCCGAAGAACCTCACCGCGAGAAACCCTGCCAACGATTTCTCGCCGTACTATACGCCGGACGGCAAATATATTCTCTTCGGCGCACAGAAGATAGTCGGATTCTACGGCGATCGCGTACGGCTTGTGCGCTACGACCGCAAGACTCACGGAAAGAAAGCGCTGACCGAGTCGTTCGACCGCTCGCCCTCCGGCTGGGTTACCGACAGGAAGGCGAAAACGATCTACTTCCATGCCGGGGACCGCGCGATGGGCTCGCTCTTCTCTGTCAAGATCGACGGCGGCGAGGTGAAGGAAATATATCGCAGCGGGTTCAACAACTCGATCGGCGTTACGCCGAAGAACAGGCTCGTCTTCCTGCACCAGGACAATGCGGAGCCGAACACAGTCTATTCGATAAAGACGAACGGCAGCGGCCTGAAGAAACTCACCGACTTCAACGACGAGCTCCTTGCCGATATCGAGTGGGGCGAGATAGAGGATGTCTGGTTTACAGGCGCCGAGGGCGCCGACGTGCAGATGTTCGTCATGTATCCGCCCTTCTTCAACGCCGAGGACCAGACGAAGAAATGGCCGCTTCTCGTGCTCGTCCACGGCGGTCCGCACGGTACATTCGGCGATAACTTCCACCCGAGGTGGAACACGCAGGCCTTCGCCGCACCGGGTTACGTGCTCGCGATGGTCAACTTCCACGGCTCGTCGACCTTCGGCCAGGATTTTACCGACGCCATCACCGGCGAGCACGGCCGCAAACCGTATCTCGATGTAATGGCTGCGGTCGATGTGATGCTCGAGAGGGGCCACATCGATGAGAAGAGGATGGCGGTCGCGGGAGGGAGCTACGGTGGATATCTTGTAAGCTGGATCGCGACGCAGACCGACCGGTTCGCCTGCTTGATCAATCATGCCGGTGTTTTCGACCTGCTCGTGCAGTTCGGCTCCGACTGGACCTTCGGCCGGCCGCGCGCATACGGCGGCAACCCGTGGGACAGCATGGATGACGTGATACGCTGGTCCCCCGCGCACAACATGGAGAAATACGTGACGCCGACCCTCGTGGTCCACGGCGAGCTGGATTACCGCGTGCCGGTGGGTAATGGGCTCGAGGCGTACGGGATGCTCAAGCGTAAGGGCGTGCCGGCGAGACTGGTGTATTTCCCCGACGAGAATCACTGGGTGCTCACGCCGCAGAACTCGATCTTCTGGTACGGCGAGTTCCATGGCTGGCTCAAGCGCTGGATCGGCGTCGGACCGGACGTAGCGCGGTAATCTTCCGTTTCTATTCGAGATTCAGTGAATGTTCCGGCCATTCGCCGGGGAACGCGATCGTGTAACTTATCCTGATCTCGACCTTCTCGCCAGCCGCGGGCTTGAGGTTCCATGTGACGATCCCGTCTTCGCGCTTCTCGTCAGGCTTGAGCGAGAAATCGACCTTCTCGACCTTGACCTCTTTCATCGTCGAGACGGGGATCCTGTCCTGGAGGACGATTTCGGCTGCTTCCTTCTTGAAGTTCTCCAGCGTGACCAGGTAGTGGTACCTGATCTTCTTCCACTTCTTTCCTTCCTTCTCGACGTGCTCGCGCTTCTCGAGCTTGTGGGTGATCTTTATATTCTGGTCGACGCCGAGATGAAGGGGGAATTCCTGCCCGTCGGCAAAGGTGAACACCTGCTGCCTGCCGACGAATGTAGAGCTCTTCCCTCCGCCGGGGGCATCCGAGTAAATATAGACCTCCGCCTCTCCCGCGAGTATGGGAGCGCCGAGCAAGTTGGTGACGAGTCCCTTTACGAACACGTCGTCCCTCAGTCGCGGAGCGGTATAAAGCGAAAGCTCGGCGGGCATCGTACCTTCGGTGATACGTATCCGCTTCGAGTCGGCTCCCGACTCGAGATCGACCCTGGCCGGCACGAGGAAGCTTGCGGCGAATTCGGAAGAGGCGACCTGTGCCTCTATGTGATCGGCCCGGCCGCCGCGGACATGAAGCGCTTCGGCGTCGGCGACAGCGGGCGCCGTCCTGCCTACCAGCTGCTCTTCCAACTGTCCTGTCGGTGATCTCTTATAACCCATTGTCAGCTTGCTGAGGTAGTGCGGCAGAAGCTTCGGGGGAGCGGCGCCGGCGTGAGGGGCCGCTGTCGACAGGGTAACGTCGACTCCCTTCCAGTCCTCGCCGGTGGTCTGCTGGATCCTCGCGTTATAGACGAGGCTGACCTGCTTCTCCTCCGGATCGAAGCTTATCCTGTACTCGGGTACCCAGTTGGTCCCGCGGATTATGTATGTCAGATCGAGGGTCAGGTCCCCGGCCGACTCGACGGCGCAAGCGATAGCCACGCGGTTACCGGAGCGGGTTCCCCCCTTCATGATTCCCAGTTCACGCTTTATCCAGGAGATGTTTCCTTCGACTTCTCTCTTCTTTTTGTTAAGCGCGTAGACCTGCGCATCGGCGCCTGTGCGTTCATTATGCAGGAAGTCCATCAGGGCCTTCCAGCCCTCCACCTGGAATATCTCTGCCGGAAACTCTTCTGACGGCTTCTGCTGCATCGGCAGCCTGCCGAGCTGCTCGACGAACTGCAGGCGCACCTGGAGCGCGTTTATCTCGATCCCGATCGAATCCCTGCGTGTCTCGAGCGCATCGAGCTTTTTCATCAGCTCGGTGAATCTGGGAGTTTCGGCGAGATCTTCCTGCATCCTGATGACGTCGGTGCCGACTATGCTGACCTTCGCCGAACCGTGTCCCTCGACCTGGAGGGACGAGGTGTCGAAACTGTACGGCAGGTCATCACAGAGGATGCGGACCTGGCCGCTCTTGAGCGAAAGGGTTCCGGTCCTTGTGACCTGTGACTGGCCCTTGTAGATCGTGGCGGAGATGATCGTGGTCTTGAGCTCCGTTTCCTTCGGCTTGCCCGCGACTGCGCCTGGAGCCGCGGCAGTGGTAATGAGGAACAACAGGATCAGGATGCTTGATACATATCGAACGATTGAAAACGACATATCTTTCCCCCTTGATTAAAAGTCGTCTCCATTGAAAACGGAAAACGCCGGGATGTCAATCCGAATGGCATCCCGGCATCTTCTGCTACCGCGGGCAATCCATGCAGCATTAACGCTGGGTGGAACGGTCGGTCGGGCGTCAGCAAATATCTATTTGATGGATGGTAAATGTGATTGTGGCATCGAAGTGGGCTTCTGACTAAATATAATACTCGCTGCCCGGGGAGTCAAATCCGCCGCCGGATCAACTACAGTAGCATTTTTGCAATGATATCAGTTGAACCGGGTCAGCCGGGGGTGTATTCTTCACCTGTCATGATATCGAACAACGACATAATCCTCGACAGCATTGCCGACGGTGTCTTCACCATAGATCTCGACTGGCGCATCACCTCTTTCAATGCCGCTGCCGAAAGGATCACGGGGATGTCGAGGGAAGAAGCGGTCGGGAAATTCTGCGCCGAGGTCTTCAGGGCGACAGTATGCGAGGATTCATGCGTTCTGCGCAGGACAATGGAGTCCGGGGAGCAGGTGATCAACGAGGAGATATCGATCGTCCGCTCCGACGGAGAGACGATACCTGTGAGCATCTCCACAGCGCTGCTGAGAGATGCCGATGGCGAGATCGTGGGCGGCGTCGAGACATTCCGCGACCTGATGGTGATCACGGAGCTGCGCAAGGAGCTCAGCGCCTCCCGCACATTTCACGATATCATCAGCAAGAACCATCTGATGTTTGACCTGTTCGACATCATGCCCGACCTGGCCGAGAGCGAGAGCACCGTTCTCATCGTAGGTGACAGCGGTACGGGCAAGGAACTCTTCGCGAGGGCCGTCCACGACCTCAGCACGAGGAGCGCCGGCCCGATCGTAACGGTCAATTGCGGCGCGCTGCCGGATACACTCCTCGAGGCGGAGCTGTTCGGCTACCGTCAAGGCGCCTTCACCGACGCCCGCAAGGACAAGCCCGGCAGGTTCGCGATGGCAGAGGGAGGGACGATCTTCCTCGACGAGATCGGGG
>DAOVNN010000179.1 GCA_030630165.1 Candidatus Krumholzibacteriota bacterium | reverse complement strand
GGGGATTTGAAAGATAGCTCGCCTCACCCAGTACCGCAGCGCCGGCTTTCGAGTTTCGGAGAACAAAATAATTCCCCGTCTTGATCGTCGTACCTGATATGCCGAGGTTTCTCGCAAGGTGCGTGTGCACGTCGGTAGCGAGCTCGAGTGATGCGCCGTGGTCCGTGCCCCTGTAGTAGATCTCGACGCCGTTCCTCTGGCGGTCGAGAGCGATATTGGAGTTGTGATGGATCGAGATGAAGACCTCCGGCTCGAACTCGTTCGCCCTGGCGATCCTCTCGGTAAGATCCACCCTCAGAAGTGCGGCGAGACCGGTGCCGGATTCCGCCGCGCCCTCCGGTAGAAAATCTCTGTCGGACGATCTCGTCATATGGACCTCAGCGCCCGCGTCCCTGAGCAGACCCCAGAGGTAAAGGGCGACGCCGAGATTGACCTCGGCCTCGCTGAGGCTGTCAGCGCCTATCGCTCCGTCGTATTCACCGCCGTGTCCGGGGTCGATAACGATCCTTCGCCCCGCAAGGACGGAGGGGTCGGATACGGAGAGATCCTCGGACAGGTCGGAGTATAGTGAATCGTATACAGTTTTCTGTCCGCCGCAGCCAGCAAGGAGAGCGGCCGCCAGCAGCATCGATATGGACATCGTTGTGATCTTGCGTTTCATCAGTTCCTCCCGGGGTCCGTAACTCGTTACATCTGCTGTGTATCAGATAGACCCCTCCCGCATCAAGCGGCAAATTACGTGTCGCCGCGGGAAGGCGCGCCAGCCGGTCTGCAGGGTCCATGCAAAGAGATGTAAAGAAACCCGACAAACCCGCTTACAATATATTGTTAAAACAGTTGACGGGTACCACAACATATGGTAGAAAATGGCAGGATTAACAGGAGAACGGGCAGGGGTGGAATGGACAGGAAAGCCTCTCTGAGGATATTGCCCTCGGTCGAACGGGTTCTCGAGGACGAGAGGATCGCGTCGCGTATCAATATCATTTCGCGTCGCGGCATTACCCGTATCGTAAGGGATACGATAGAATCTTACAGGGAAGGGATCGTCAACGGTGAGATCGAAGCCGGGGATGATGCCGCCCTTATCCTTGAGAGCGTTGCCGGTGCGGCCGCCGGGAAGATCGGATCGCTGGTCTCCGACAGGCAGCGCCGTGTGATCAACGCTACGGGAGTCATCCTCCATACCAACCTCGGCCGGGCGGTGCTCGATTCCGCGACGGCATCCGCGGTGCTGACAGCCGCCTCCGGATATACCGATCTGGAGATGGATATCGAAAGCGGCACGAGAAAGAGCCGTTCGAGGAGAGTCACTGCGCTGCTCCGCGCCATTACCGGGTGCGGGGGGGCACTCGCCGTGAACAACAACGCGGCCGCCGTGCTGCTGGCTGTCGATACTTTCGCCCGTGACGGTGCGGTAGCCGTCTCACGTGGCGAGCTCGTGGAAATAGGAGGGAGCTTCAGGCTTCCCGAGATCCTTGCCCGCGCCGCCGGCAGGGTCATCGAGATCGGAACGACGAACAGGACGCATATCGGGGATTACGAGAGGGCGATCGACGAAGGAGCCACTCTGCTCCTCAAGGTGCATACGAGCAATTACAAGGTGGTCGGGTATACCGACGAGGTTTCGATCGCCGAGCTCGCCGAACTGGGCAGGAAGAGAGATATCCCCGTCATGTACGACCAGGGGAGCGGCATCCTCTATCCGGTCGAGAGCGAGGGATTTGCTGGAGAGGAAAGCATATTTCCAGTGCTCGATACAGGTATTGATATTATTTCGTTCAGCGCCGACAAGGTACTCGGCGGGCCGCAGGCCGGGATACTTCTCGGTGATGCGCAGCTCGTCGGCAGGATGCGAGACAACCATATGTCCAGGGCGCTTCGCATCGACAAGATGACGCTGGCAGGACTCGAACAGGTCCTCGTGCATTACTGGAACGGGGAGACGGACCGCATTCCGGCGCTCAGGATGATGCTGGAGGATCATGAATCTCAACTTGCCCGCACCCGTGACGCCGCAAAGAGACTGGGAGCATCGGTACCTGACGGATTCGGAATCGAGGTTGTCGAAGGAGAGACGTCGATCGGCGGGGGAAGCTTTCCCATTAATCCCTTGCGGACGGTGCTTTTGCAGATTAATCTCACATCTGGTGGCCCCCAGCGTCTCGAACGTGAACTCAGAGGACTGGATCCGCCTGTGCTGGCAAGGGTCCGGGGCGACTCGGTATTCGTGGACCTCAGAACGGTTCCGGCCGATGAAGAAAAAATACTTATCGAAATTCTCGCTGCGGCGATGAAGAATGTGAAAGAGAAGGAGTGATCCACATGGGCGATGAAGAACGTGGAATGTCCGAAGAAGGACGAAGGGGTGATCACGTCGAAGGTGGGTTCTCGATTCTGCTCGGTGATGAAAACATCAGGGCGTTCATGTCATCGGGAGATTTTTCATCGGCGCGTGAACTGGACCGTTTTCTCGAACTCGGAGCGAGGATCGAGGGAAGACTCACCGAGGACCGAAGTCACACGATCCTGGCGATGTCAGTCGGGGAGAACAGGCTGGCGAGGGACTTCGCCGTTCTTCAGATATCGCATATCCTCGCAAAACACGGCAGGGATGTTCTGATAGTGGATTTCGATTTTCTCTCTCCCGGATTGAGCGGCCTTGTCGAGAACACGGAGGATCAGGGTTTTCTCGATCTTCTCCTTTACGGCAGTTCGATGAAGACCGTCGCAAAGCCGACCGGTATTGACGGCGTGACCGTTGTTGGGCCCGGTTCGTTCCCTGTGTCGCGCACGATCCCTTTCGCGAAGAAGGAATTTACGAAGGTGAAGGAATTCCTCAGCCGAAGCCACGGTGTGATCATATATTGTTCGACGCTATATACTGATGACGGGACGATCAATCCGCTCGCGTCACTCGCTGATTCCATATTCCTCTCGTGCAGGCTCGAGGAGATGCCGGAGGGTCAGTTCCAGAAAAATCTCGGGGACCTTGGGTCCGATCTTCCCCCCGCAGAACTCGTCTGTTTCGGAGAGGATGTAGCGGGTTCAGCCGGAGAAATACCGTGCATGCCGCCGTTACCGGTCGATGACGAGCCCGCAGAAGAAGGAGCGGAAAGTGTGGAAGAGGACGGACAGGAAGAGCAGTACGAAGCGGCGGCCATCGAGAAAACAGCCGAGCTGGAAAGTGACGGTAAACGCGGGAGCGGAGGTATGAACCTGCCGCGCATCATCACGTCGGGCGTCGTTGTCTTTGTCGTGGTCTTTCTCGTCTGGTGGTTCATGATCCACAAGTCGATAACCAACAAGGAAGGCGAGAGCAGGACAGCCGAACTGGTGCAGAAGCAGCTGGACGTCAAGGAGATGAAGGACCGCAGCCAGGATGAGACCGCTGTCTCGGGAACGAAGAATGAGGCCGGTGAGGCTGAAGATAATGTCGTGTCCGTAACAGGCGGCGGGGACGTCGACGCCGAGGCGCCCGTCGAGAAACCGGCGGATAAACCTGCCGAAGAAAAGATCGCCGCACAAGAGCCTGCCGCTGATGAGACAGGGACCGATCGGTCCCTGCCCGAGTCGAAACCGGGTACCGTTACGCCAGCTCCTGAAGGCTCGTATTATTCGGTCCACGTGGCCTCGTTCAGGGAGATCAGCAGAGCAGGCACGGAGACCGACTACCTCGAGAAGAAGGGTTACGAAGCCGTTGTCATAACGAAGGAAGTCAGCGGCCAGAGATGGTACAGGGTCTACGTCGGAGAATTTGGAACCAAAGAGGAGGCCGCGGCGGCGAGGCTGCAGCTTCTCGATCTTTCGCGGATAGGTTACGCGAAGGTCGTGACACTGAAGAATTCTAATAACTGATTTGCGCCATTGAGCGTGGAGGTGCTGTAAGGTGAGTCTTTCCAGACTGGAGATCATAGGGTTCAAATCGTTCATGAATCCGGCCACACTTAATCTGAGGAGCGGCATCACATGCATCCTCGGACCGAACGGATGCGGAAAGACAAATATCGTCGATGCCGTAAGGTGGGTGCTCGGTGAACAGAGCGCCAGGCAGCTTCGAAGCACGAAGATGGAGAACGTCATCTTCAACGGCACCGAGGTTCACAAGCCGACCGGCTTCGCGCTCGTCAACATGACGGTGAGCAACGAGAGAGGCGCCTTCCCGATAGATTACGCCGAGATCACGATTACGCGGAAGGTCTACAGGTCGGGTATCAGCGAGTATTTTATAAACAAATCCCCCTGCAGGCTCAAGGACATCAGGGAACTCTTCGCCGATACGGGGACCGGCAGTCATTCATACTCTGTCATCGAGCAGGAGATGGTCGAGTATGTCCTCAACGATGCTCACGGCGAGCGAAGAGAGATGTTCGAGGAAGCAGCCGGTATCGTCAAGTACAGGATGAGGCGTGAGGAGGCGAAGAGAAAACTCAAACTCACCGAGAACGATCTTCTCAGACTCGACGACATCCTCGAGGAGCACGGCAAGAACGTACGAGCCCTGAAATACCAGGGTGGCAAGGCGAGGGGGTATCACACGATAAGCGAGAGGATCCGGGCCTACGGGCTCGTCCATCTTCGCAGGAGCCTTTCCGGGCTTCTCGCCGAGAAGAGAGAAGCCGAGAAAGAATTGTCCGGCAGCCGGGAACTGACCGAGCGGGACGACGTATCGCTCGATGAGAGCGAGAAGAAGGTCGAGCAGGAGAAGTTGCTTCTCGTCGAGATGGAGAAGAAGAATACCGACCAGCAGAACAAGCGTTACGAGGTCAGGAGAAAGATACAGGGCTCCGAGGAGAAGATCATCCAGTTCAGCGAGCGCAAGGGTGAGGCGGAAAGGCTGATCGAGCGAGCCGGCCGTGAGATCGAAGAGGCGAAGAGCCGCCTCGGGCGGATCGCGGAGAGGATCGATGGAGTGACGACAGAGGTCACAGTGACCGGCGAATCGATTACTTCGGAAGAGGAAAGCATCAGGAAACTCGGTGGATTGTTCGAGGAAGTCTCTGTGAAGATGGAGCGGATCCAGGTGGAGCTCATCGATCTGAAGCAGACCCAGCTCGATTTCATCCAGGATCAGGCGCGCGTCAAGAGCAGCGTCGAACATTACGAGAAGATACTCGTCGATCTTAACGAAAGGGCCGGCAACCTGCGCGAGCGGATCGTCTCCTTCGAATCGGAGACAGCGCAGCTCTCCGGGGAGCGCGATGCCCGCGAAGGAGCCCTGAGTGACGCGCAGCGCGTCCTCTCATCTCTTGAGGCCGAGAACACTGAACGTACGGTGAGACTCGAGACGGTCGAGAACGAGCTTGTCGCGAACGTCGCCGCTGCGGCGGAAAAGAAAGAATCACTCGCCGCGATGAAGAGCCGGCACGAACTCTTCACAAAGATGAAGGAAGACTTCGAAGGATTTCCCGGAGGCGCGCGGCACATCCTCAAGAAGGGCGATTCCCGCGTCAGGGGTCCCCTTGCCGATATGATCGGAACAAAAAAAGAATACCGCAGGGCGCTCGAAGCCGTGCTTGGCGGATTGATGGATGGAGTAGTGATCGACAGCATCGGCGGGGCGGTAGAGCTCGCACGGGAACTCTCCGAGGGAAAGTTCGGCGGCGCGAGATTCCTCGCCGATGATCCGGGCTGGGACGCGACCGGCGGGAACACGCAGGAGGCGCCCGGGATGCTCGGCCCGTTCGCATCTTTCGTCAAAACGCCTGACGGGGCGAGGAGAGCTATAGATCAGCTTCTCGACGGGATATACCTCTTCGATACGATTGAGAATGCGATCGCCTTCATCTCGGCGGGCGGCGGAAACGCTGTCGGCGCTGTGACCGCTTCCGGTATCTTCTATGCAAGGGGCAGGGGCATCTACTTCTCCGGCTCTTCCGGAGAAGAGGTATCGATCTTCGGAAGGGCAGGCGAGATCGAGAGACTCGCAGGGGAGATAGGCGCATTCGAGAAGGATCTCGCCGGCCTCGAGAAGAAAGGCGGATCCCTGCGCAGCGAGAAGGAGTCGGTAAGGGAGAGGATAGAGGAGATCTCCCGGCTCTCCACACGCGCACGCGAGGAGCTCGGCAGGAGACGTGAAGCCTTCCAGGAAGTCGAGCGCGAGTACATAATGGGGAAAGAGAAGACCTCGATGATGATGAAGT
>DAOVNN010000174.1 GCA_030630165.1 Candidatus Krumholzibacteriota bacterium | reverse complement strand
GTATGGAAAGAGATCTCGAATTATCGCGGGTGGGAGATCAAATCACTTACGCTGTCCGGCATCGATCGGAACTTCAGCAGCGAGTTGAAAAAGGGGCTGGAGCTGGGGGACAAGGAAGCGGTCCTTTACGAGCAAAGCCTGGGGCGTGACGTTGACAGGATCCACCTTTTCCTTGCCCTCAGAGGATATCCCTACAGCCAGATATCACCATCGATCAACCCGAAAGAAGAAAAGCGCGAAATCGAGCTGATTCTCGATATAGATCCAGGCCCTCCGGTAATCGTGTCAGAGGTAAAGATGGCCGGACTACCGGACCGGTTCGGGGAACAGGCCATGAAAGGTATAAAGACGAGAACAGGCTCGATCTTTTCCGACGCCGCCATGGTCAGTGACGAAAAGACCCTTCTCGAGATCCTGATGAAGGCGGGCCATGCGCGCGCCAGCGCGGCCTCGTATGTAAAGATGACTGATACGACGACGGTCAGGGTGCTCTTAGAGGTAATCCCCGGTTCCGTCTACTACTTCGACAGCTTTCGTGTGAGCGGGGCGAGCGAGGACCTCAACGAGCTGGCCCTGATCGCCCTGAACATCAAAAGAGGCGAGCAGTTCGAACCGAATACAGTGAACGATGCCCGGGACAATCTCTCCGCGCTTCATCTCTTCAGGAAGATCCGCATCTCACTGGAAGACACTGCCCCCGACTCGCTCGCTATGGTCGTGGAGCTGTCGGAACGGAAGCACCGTATTCTCGAGCTCGCCGGAGGATACTGGTCGGACGACGGATTCAGCGCGAGGGTGCGCTGGAAACACGCCAACCTCTTCAAGAGGGGCCGTGGATCGAGTCTCGAGATCTCCTATACGCAATACAAGCAGAGCGGCAGATGGCTATCCTGGTGGCCGGTTCTTTTCAAGACGAGACTTCTCGGGACGCTGCGCGTCGGGTACGACAATATCAGCGAAGACAGCTACGAGAAGACCGGTCCCGGAATCGGCCTCGGGCTGACCTATCCTCACACCCGCAGGATAAAATCATCGATCGCGTACGTGGTCGAGTTGGCGAAATACGACATCCAGACAACCGAGAGAGAATACTTCAATGATCCCGAAGGACCGATCGGTTATTTCCTCTACCATTTTATATGCGACGGGACGGACGACCGGATCAATCCGACCAGGGGAATATACTCCTCGCTGCGACTTGAATACGGCCCGAAGGGTGGAATATCGAACAGCAACTATTTTTTCACTGAAGTCTCCGGGACAGCGCACATCCCGGTCACGAAGAAGTTCGGATTAGCCGCGAACCTGCGCCTCGGATCGGCGACACCGCTCAGCCCTTCGGTCGTGCTCCTCCCCGACAAACGCTTGTATGCGGGAGGTTCCACGACCCACAGGGGATTCGGAAGAAGAAAACTCGGGCCGCTCGACGAAAACGGCCTGCCGCTCGGCGGCGAAGTGATGATGACCGGCTTCGTCGAGGTAAGGTTCCCGCTGTTCTGGAAATTCAACGGGGCCGCATTTGTCGACGCCGGACAGGTCTGGCAAAGACACGGCGACTTTACCTGGGACAATATCGAGATCGCGGTCGGTCCCGCTATCAGGATAATGACTCCGGTGGGCCCGCTGCGGTTCGATCTCGGATACAGACTGACTGATTACGAGCCGAGCGAACCCGAGTACACGTTCCACTTCGCCATCGGCTATCCGATGTGATGAAAAAACAACTATGACTGTGAAGGACGGCATAAGAAAAACACTGAAGGTGCTGGCGGCAGCCGCGGCAGCACTCCTGGCAGCCGTGTTTATCATCCTGGCGCTTCTGCTCGTGAGGCCTGTGCGCGAGAAGCTACTCGATCTTGCTGTGTCGAAGGTTCAGAAAGCTGTGCCGGGGGATATCTCCTTCTCGGATACCCGCTGGCCGTCTCTCGGCACACTTGAACTGGACGGAATGACCTGGATAGACGGCGGTGACACTCTTGCCGCTGTCAGGGAGCTGCGGATCGCTGCCGATCTTTCCGAACTCATCACGAAGGACGTTCACATCAGAGAGGTGACTGCCAAAGGGATCATCGGCGATATCCCAGCCCTCACGGCGAGGTTCTCCACCCCGGCAGACAGCGCCCATGGTGATGGAAAGCCGGAAGATAAAAGAAGGCCAGATGGCGGATTTCCCCGCATCGGGTCCGTGCCCGGGATTCCCTCGATCGCCGTCGACCTGATCGAAATAGACGGCCAACGGATCCTCGTCGCCGAAGGAATCGAGCTGATCGGCATGAAGCTGCGGTGCGGCCTCGACCTGCTCCACGGATCGGAGCCGTTCGCAGGAATCGATGAACTGACCCTCGACAGATCGAGCACTCCCGTATCAACGGACAGCCTGTGGCTCAGGGCCGATCTGCTCGAACCGTCTCTAGAGGGCGAAAGCGTCATCCACCTGCCCCATGAACTGAGCGCCCTGATGAGATGCGGAACGGAACCGGACAGCTCATTCACGATACGTATCGTTCCGGCGGACGGCCCGCTTACCCGGACAGACGCTTTCGTATCAATCGGCGGGAAGGCGACTCTCGAGAAGCGCCGCATCGCATCTGTCGATTTCAATATCGAGTTCCACACGCCGGGTACTGAGGAACTGTCATCTCTCCCGATCCTTGCAGGCCCCCTCGAGGGGATCGGCGATCTCGAAGGAGCGCGCGGCGACCTTAATGGACATCTCCGCCTGTCACCTGAGTTTTCAGTCACCGCCGATATTCACATAAGCAGCACCTCGTATCTCGACACGCTGCATATCGCGGGTACTTATGAAACCGATAAGATTGCTGCCGACAGGATCCTGCTCGAAATGCCCGGACTCAAGCTCGACGCCTCCGGATCGCTCACAGGCCGGAGCCCACGGCTGTCGGCATATGTCAAGGTGGACAGCCTGTCCTGGTTGTCCACACTGATGCCTGATATGACTTTCCCCGAAGAGACATCAGCGGAGTTAACGCTCGATACCGGTGATCCGGACACACAGGACGGCATACCGCTGCTGCTCACCGGACACGCATCCGCGGGCGGCATATCCATAGATTCGATAAACGTATCCGGGATCATCCCGTCAGAGAGAGACCGGCCGTACCGGGTTGACCTGCTCATCGATACATACGGTATGAGGATTATCACAAGCGCGCTCGCCGACCTCTCAAGCGGCCTCGACCTGACACTCACCCGCCCGGCGCCCGCGAATGCAGACACAAGGACCGTATATCTCGCCGGCGGTATCCGAATGGACAGGGAGACCGGAGACATCGAGATAAATGATCTCCATTCAGAGGGAATGTTCGGCAGGATTTCGGTCAGCGCGGAGATAGACAGCTCGAGAAGCGGGAGTTTCGATATCCTCGGAGAGTGGCCCGAAATACCAGCGGCACTCCGTGCGGCAGTCGATGCCGATTCCGCGGTGTGGGATTCCGTCACATCGATCTGGCATACCGATGGCCCCTTCAAGGTGAGGATCGACGGAAACCTGACTGACGGCGGCAGCGGGATCTCGGCGAGCGGCTCCGCGCATCTTCCAGGACCGAACCTCTTCGCCCCCCTTATCGGGAAAGAGGAAGCTCTCGGTGATCTTGGTCCGCTGATGATCGATTTCGAAGGAGTTTACGCAGCGGCGGACAGCGGCGCCTCGTTAGAGGGGCGAGTCGACCTGGGCAGAACAGAATGGATCGATTCCGCTCTCGTTTCTATCGCTGGAAACAGCGACAGCATCGTTGTTGATACGATGGCTTTTGTCTTTGAGGGACTGATGATATCTGCGGCCGGCAGTATCGCTGGAGAAATGCTGAACCTCGATGCGGACGTTTCGCTGGCTGATTCACTGCTAGTACAGCGTCTCGGACATCTCGCCGGGAGACACCTGTCGATGACACTCGACGCCCGATGCACAGTCACCGAGAAAATGAGCGATCCAACCGTGTCGATCGACATGGACGGCGGGATGTCGACAGAGGGGCTCGTCATCCCGGCATTTTCAGGGACGACGAAGAGAGCCGGCGGGATCACTACCGCAACCCTCTCCATGCCCGAGGGGCTTTATGGGAAGGCCGTCAGGTTCGACAGCGTCAACGCTTCATACACGGACTACGTTAAAGCGGGCCACCCGGCTGAAGCATCGGTGAGGCTCGAGGCCCTTGGTAAGGACTCCGAGATCCTCCTCGCGTTCAGGCTTCTGAACGGCGACAGCATGACGGTCCTTGCAGACACGTTCCATACGGAAATCGCCGGCCAGACCCTCACTTCAAAGGCTCCGTTCACCATTTCGACTATCGCGGGCGGAGGAATCCGCGTTGATGGGATGCACATGGAGGGAAGCATCGGGAGCATAAGGGCCGCGGGGATCGCCTCTCCCGACTCAGCCGACATGGAAGCGCACATAGAGGTCTCAATACCTGAAAAACCCGATTTCATAGAGATCGCCGAACGCCTGTGGCCATACAGTGTCACTATCGACGCCCGCGCGGAAGGTCCGTCGAAACTCTCGATCGACGGCCTGATCAACGGGATCACAATCGGAGACGACACAAAGACGGTCATATCATTCGGTATGACTGCCGACACACTCGCCCTCAAGGCATCACTCAAGATCAACGGCCCCGACAGGACGATCTGCTCTCTCGACGGAACCCTGCCTCCACTCCAGAGTAACGGCTCCCTGGCCGACGGCCCGCTAGTGATTGACGTTATCCTCGACAAGGTTCCTGTTCCGGGCGAGTTGAAGGCTCTCGTCGCCGACAAACCGAGTCAGATCGGAACGTTGAGCGGAAGAATCGCGGCGCGCGGTACACTTTCCGATCCGGAAGCGGTTGTTCTGCTCGACTGCTCCTTTAAAGGCGGGAAAGAACTGGAAAAGTACCTCCTCTCTATCGACGGAGGCTATGCGCGCGAAGAGGTGTCGGATACAACGCTCAGGCGGCTCGTCCATTCGAGAACGGCAGAGGGAACGCGAACCGCCGCCGAAAAACGGACAACCGGCCTGTCGGCAGGGCTTACACTTACTAAATCCGGGCAATCTGTCTTTACCGGCATCCTCGAATATCCGCTCGAGGTCTCGCTGATCCCGTTTGCCATCAACCGTCCCAAAACGGGTGAGATGCTGCTCGAGATCGTATCCGGAATGCTGGCACTTACCGACCTCGACCCTGTCCTCCCTCCCGATATCGATCTGGAAGGATTCGTCAAGATCGAGTTCAGGGCCGCGGGGGAAGTGGGCAATCCCCGATTTGACGGGAGTTTCAGGACGAAGGATATGTCTCTCGCGGTAGCAAGCGACCTTCATGCGTCTCCGACCGTCGATCTCGAGTTCGGGGGCGACCTCGTAAGGCCTTCTGTAAAGGGAGATATTATAATCGAGCAAGCGCTGCTCCGCATCCCCGAGATGAAAGAGAGCCTGTACGACGTCGAGGGAGAATCGATCCTCCGGGAAGCGGCTGACTCGTTCCGCATCGCAACGGACACGACCCTCGCCGCCGCGCTGGATACCATCGTGCTCGACCAGCCGGAGGCCCTGGAAGGAGTGGATATCGACGTGACCATCACGATCCCGAACTCTTTCCGGGTCGAGAGCGAGCGGCTCAACCTCGAGCTCGAGGGAACCCTCCGTATCCGTCAGAAGGGAGACAAGCCGATCATCACGGGCGAGCTCAAGCCGAGAAAAGGGCGCCTCGCTTTCATGGGAAGGTACTTCGAGATTCAGCACGGCAGTGTCTTCTTCTACGGCGAGGACGAGATGAATCCCTCATTCGATCTCACCCTGACGACCCAGGTGAGCGAGTACGATGTCAGCATCACGCTCACCGGCACCGCCCTCGAGCCCGAGATCGAGCTGACATCGAATCCGGCAAAGTCGGAAAGCGACATAATGTCCCTTCTACTCTTCGGACAGACGATGAGCGACCTCGACGGATCCCAGTCGGACCTGCTCCAGGAGCGTACCGCCGAGATACTCATGGTCTTCGGATCCAGGAAACTCGAAGGTGAGATGTCGAAAAGGCTGGGCGTAGATATGTTCACATTTCAGCAGAGCACGAGAGACCCGAACGAGACGGCGCTGATGGTGGGCAAGTACCTCAACAGCAAGACCATGCTCAAGTACGAGCAGGGGCTGGAGAACACGGCCAACTTCCTGATCAATCTCGAGTACCGGCTTACCAGGCGTTTCAGTATTGAGACCTTTATCGATCAGGACTCGGAAACAGGCCTGGAGCTGAACTGGAGCAATGAGTATTAACC
>DAOVNN010000223.1 GCA_030630165.1 Candidatus Krumholzibacteriota bacterium | reverse complement strand
GCCGTCCCCGCGGAAGGCAGACTGCTCGAGGAGTCCGAAAGGATCTCGGCGAGCATGGGCCTGCGGCGTGACGTCCGGCTCCTCCTTTCAGACCGGCTCAAGACGGCTATCACTACCGGAGTGACAAAGCCCAACATCATACTTCCTTCCACCGCGACCGCCTGGTCCGACGAAAGGGTCCGGCTCGTCCTTTCTCACGAGCTCGCGCACGTGATGAGACATGACGGCTGGATCGAACTATTTGCGCATGTCGCCACGACGATCCACTGGTTCAATCCACTGGTGTGGATCGCCGTAAAGCAGCTCCGTATAGAGCGCGAACGCGACTGCGATAATGCCGTACTCAACAGCGGCGCGCGTCCTTCGGAATACGCGTCACTGCTGATGGATATCGCCGCCGATCTGGGAAGCGCGGCGAGGCCGGCATGGGAGGTGGTTACGATTTCTCAGGGATCAAACCTTAAGGACAGGCTTCTGTGCATCCTCAATCCTTCGATCAACCGCAGCACGGGGAGCCGCAGGGCGGCGACAATCGCCGTCATACTCGTATTCACGTTGATTCTTCCCCTTTCACTCTCCGGTATCTGGGAGCAGACACAGGCCCAGGAAAAGCAGGAGAAGAAGACAGAACAGCAGCTCAAGGAAGAGCAGAAGTCAAAACAGGAGTATGAGCAGCAGCTCAAGAAGAAACAGAAGATGAAGGGCGAATATTCCAAGATGTCAGCTGAGGAAAAGATCGAGATGTCATGGAAGAAGATCGTGGAGACGGGCGGAGAGAACTCCGCTGCCGTCCACTTTGCGAAAGCCCTCAAGAAAGATGGCAAAGATCATGCGATGGACGTCCTGGGGAAGATGAAAACGCTCGAGGCGAGCGGCGACGAGAAGATATACTTCAAGGAGAGCGAATTCAACACGCTTGGTTACGTTTTCCTCTTTAACAAGCATGTCGACGAGTCGATGTTGGTCTTCAAGACGAACGTCAAGATGTATCCCGAATCCTGGAATACATACGACAGCATGGGCGAGGCGCTGCTCGTTGCCGGGAAACTGGAGAAATCCAGGAAGTACTACGAGAAGTCGATCGCCATGAATCCCGAGAACGAGAACGGGAAGAAGATGCTCGCCAAGATCGACAAACTCGAGGAAGAAGATGTCGCAAGAAAGGGGATCTAGGATCTCCGAAGCGGAAGCCGGGCAGGGGTCCGGAGTCCGCTGACAGGGTCGGGACCGGGGCCGCAACCTCATGGTGGGGTCAGGAGGAGGCGGCCCCCGATCCTCAGGCTCGAATAAGTCGCCAGGCCGTTCCAGCCAGTGATACCTCTCCCTGACCCCGCTCTGAACGGCGGGGTGCGTGATCAGGAAGAAAAAGTTTCGGTACAAAATGGGAGCAGATCCGTATATAATATTATTGACGCTATAGGGGCACGGGGCGTCTGAGGAGGAGGAGGATGATGAAGTGTTCTGATGAAGCCCGACACTGGCTTGAAATCCTGTCCGTCAGAGGAATTAAGATCACAACATGGCTGTCGCTCTGCGCGAGGCTGGGGACGATTCATGTGGCATCGATGATCTCTAGCAGGTCGGGACGCAGGGAACTGTCCCGCCTCATCCGCAAGGATGTCGTCGAACCGGATTACTCCATGATGAGACAGATAGAACTGTTTCTGGCCGATGCGGACAACGGAGTGTTGTGCATTTCCGATCCGGGTTATCCGGATCTTCTTGCTGAAACGGCTGAGGCTCCGCCGGTCCTGTTTTACAGAGGAAATATCAAAGCTGCTTCCGGGCCGGCGATCTGCATCGTCGGCTCGCGGCGTTCCAGCAGGCGCGGTCTCGTAGTCGCCCGGGAACTGGCATGGGAACTGTCGAGACGAGGTTTCCTCGTAGTAAGCGGGATGGCGAGGGGAATAGACACTGTGGTACACGACGGAGCACTTGCTGGTGGTGGAGAGACATGTGCCGTTCTCGGATGCGGAATCGACATAGCGTATCCTCCGGAGAACGCTCCGCTGGCGCTGGAGATCGCCAGACACGGCTGCGTACTCTCCGAGTTTCCACCGGGGACACCGCCGATGAAGCATCACTTTCCAATGCGGAACAGGATCCTCAGCGGAATGTCCTTCGGCGTTGTAGTGGTCGAGGCGAAGCTGGCGAGCGGAGCGATGATCACTGCGCGATGGGCCGCCGACCAGGGGAGGGAGGTCTTTGCCGTTCCAGGACCTGTGGAGCAGGAGACCTGCCGTGGACCGCATCGCCTGATCAAGGAGGGTGCGTGTCTTGTCGAGGATGTCGATGATATCCTGGCTGCCCTGCCGCCGTGTGGGCGGGTAGTGGAGGAGTCCCTCGGATTCCACCATTACGTCGGGCTCGATCCGGGGAAGGGCTCCCTTGCCGGAGACGAGAAGAGGATCGTCAGGGCTCTTGACCTGGACCCGAAACATATTGATGAGCTTGCGCAAATCTGCCATATTTCTTCGACCGTTATTCTGCCGCTTCTCCTCGATCTGGAGATGCGGGGGATAATTGAATCATGCGGCGGGGGTACTTATGCGCTCGCCGGGTCGTGGAAAGATCACGCGGCCGGTAATTTCTGATTATTTTCCGGAATTCCGAACATATGAAACGCGCAGGCAGTTCTACCGTATCTCTCAACCGATGCGCAGCGTATGACATTGATGTGCTGCGCCGCGTCATATTGGAAGGGCTCGCCCCGTTCGGGGGCATGTCCGCATTCGTCTCATCCGGCGACCGTGTCCTCCTCAAGCCCAATCTGCTCTCTGCCAAGGATCCATCCCGCGCTATTACTACTCATCCACATATCGTTGAGACTGTGGCTGCTCTCGTAAGGGAAGCAGGAGGCGAGCCGTTTGTCGGCGACAGCCCCGGCGGCGCCATCCGCGGTATAGAGCGCGTATGGGAAAACACCCTGATGAGCGAGATGGCTGAAAGGGCCGGCCTCGAGCTGGTGAACTTCGAAGCCTCCGGCTCGGAAGAGATAGATGCCGGAAAGTACAGGCTGTATATTGCCAGACCGGTCATCGAAGCTGATGTAGTGATCAATCTCCCAAAGCTCAAGACACACACGCTGACGCTGCTTACAGGCGCGGTCAAGAATATGTTCGGCGTTATACCGGGATTCAGAAAAGCAGAGATGCACAAGATCTTTCCCAAGCCATCTGAATTCGCGGCGATGCTCGTGGAGCTGTACAGTCATGTAAAGCCGTCGGTGAATATCATGGACGCGGTTCTTTCGATGGAGGGCAACGGCCCCAGCTCTGGAGTGCCGAGAGAGACCGGATTGATCGCCGTCTCGGACGATGCCGTGGCGCTGGACGCCGTCATCTCCGGAGTGATCGGTTTCCAGCCTGAAAAGATCGATACCACCAGGATAGCCGGCGAACGCGGACTTGGTGTGAGCGAACGGCAGAGTATAGAGGTCACGGGAGATGCGGCCGGGACCGTCATCGAGGATTACGATCTTCCTTCAAACCTCGGAATACGACTCATCCCCGGGCCGCTGGCCCGGATGGTTGCGCCTCTCGTATGGCTGAAACTCGTAATCGACGAGGACAGGTGCACTGGCTGCGAAATGTGTTACAAGAGCTGTCCGGTCAAGACGATCGTCCCGGACGGGGAGATATTCAGGGTGGTCCACGACGGGTGCGTCCAGTGCATGTGCTGTCATGAGCTGTGCCCCGAGAATGCCGTTGAGATCAAGCTGAGCTGGCTTGCCAGGAAGTGGTCATAAATGCCTTCAATGGGATGGAAAACATTTCAGTACAGGTTGGAGCTCTTCGGAGTGAGGCTCCTCAGCTCGCTGCCCCTGCTTTTTCCGTACAAGTGGTCGATCAAGGCCGGCGGACTCATCGGCGCCTTTGCCTTCGACGTCGTCAGGATAAGGCGACGCGTGACTCTTGAGAATCTCGAGAGGGCATTCGGTGACGGGATGACTTCTGCCGAAAGGGTGCGGACCGGCAGGCGTGCGTACGTCAATTTCACCAAGTCCATGGTCGAGCTCGCCTCCCTGCCCCGCCTCAGCAAAGAGAAGCTGCGTGACCTGGTGCGGATCCACGGCAGGGAGAATATGGACGCGGCTTTCGCCGAGGGCAAAGGAGTAATAGTGGTGACGGGGCATTTCGGAAGCTGGGAGCTGCTCGGCGCCTCAGGTGTTGCCCAGGGTATTCCTGTAGATTTCATCGTAGGAGAACAGACAAACACCCTTGTCGACGACTATATCAACAACATGCGCAGATCCGCGGGAATCGGCGTGATACCAAAAGGTATCGCCGTGCGCGGAGTGTTCGGTTCACTGAAGAAGAACCGCTCCATAGCCATCCTGTCAGATCAGGACGCGAGGCAGGCGGGGATATTCGTCGATTTTTTCGGTATCCCGTCATCCACCTATCCCGGAGCGGCTCAGTTCGTCTGGAAGACCGGGTGTCCGATGGTATTCTGCAGCATCATTCGGCGTAAGGACGAGACTCACGACGCGTGGTTCAAGCCGGCTATGCACGCCGATACGGAAGCGGCCGGGGAAGGGGAGATACCCCGCCTGACAGCTGCTTTCACAAAGGAGCTGGAGAATGCGATCAGGAAGAATCCTGATCACTATTTCTGGGCACACAAGAGATGGAAGACAAGTCCCCCCGAATGACCTTATTCCTTTTCATCGGGCTTGGCCTGAAACCCTATCTGTGAAGAATCCTTCCCGCCGTAGATCTTGATTTCGCCGAAATTACTCTCGAATTGCTCGATGGTCCTCGCCAGGACGGTCTGAAGTGATTTGGCCGACTGCGGCGTCATGATTATCCTCGAGAACACCTTGGCCTTTTTCAGGCCGGGGAGCATCCTGGCGAAGTCGAGGATAAATTCAGCGGCGGTGTTTCCGGTCAGGACGAAATTCGAATAGATACCTTCCGCGGCGCTCTCGTCCAGTTCGACCTGGATCTGCTGCTGCTGTGGCTGTTTCTGCATGATAATCCTTTCATTCATTCAGGTGCCCTGCCGCTGCATTATACAGTCTCGGCCTGTCTTACGGCAAGGGCGGGCTTTACTTCGTGGCAGATAGATGCACAATGCTGTAATTGACTTCTTCAGGATCGTCCTCATCTTTTTTGTAACCGTTGCGTAAGCACCTCCGACGTATTACTGTAGACCCCCCCTGCACCTCTATT
>DAOVNN010000355.1 GCA_030630165.1 Candidatus Krumholzibacteriota bacterium | reverse complement strand
TGCGAAGCTGCTGGGTATGGGCACGGATCGCTTCGGCCGACTTGGTCGCATCGACTTCCGCACCGCGGACGATAAGGTCCGCTTCCTTACGGGCATTTTCCTTCGCGTCGGCTGTGATCTTCTCGGCCGTCATAAGGGTGTTGCGAAGGTTGGTCTCCATGCTCTTGAACTCCTTGACGCGTTCCTCGAGCTGGACGATATGCTCCCTCAGTCTCTTGTTATCCGAGAGCACCGCCTCGTACTCGTCGGCGACGGTGCCAAGAAACGCGTAGACCTCGTCGGAGTCGAGTCCGCGCATGGTCTTGCGGAATTCCTGCTTCCGGATATCGAGAGGTGTGATCCTCATTAGTCTTCCTCCTCTTGCCGGACCGTGGCCGGACTTCTTGTTCCCGCCCGTCGGTCCGTTGCCTCCCCGGGCTGATCAGTTCGCTTCAGAATCTTTACCACGCCATCGCTGTTGATTCAAAGCCAGTTTTTTCTGACCGCCAGTGCGATCAACTGGATGACTGCCGCCAGTATGAGCGGCGACACGTCGAATCTCTGTCGTTTAAGCAGCCGTCTGACCGGTTTCAGGACCGGTGAGAATATGCTGTCGAGTGCCTTGTGAACCTTGCTGTCCGGCACACCGACCAGCTGCAGAAACATATACAGCAACAGCAGAAATGTTAACGAGTTGAGAAATGCAAGTATCAGACCAACCGAGTTAGTAACGAAATATCCCATAAAGAACCTTTTTGTAATACCTTACTGAAAAACGAAATCGGCCGGGCCAGGCGCCGGCCCCTCTATATCCAGCCACCTCGTTGACGCTCTGGCCGTTTTTCTGTCACAGCCGCCGTGCCCCGAATATTACCCTGCCGAGCCTTACGATCGTAGAACCCTCGGCGATGGCGATCTCGAAATCGTCGGTCATACCCATCGAGAGGTGTTCGATCGATATGCCGTTTATACCCGCGGCATTCAATTTTTCGCCCAGAATGCGAAGCGACGAGAACGCTTTCGAGAGAACAGCCGCGTCGTCTACCCAGGGACCGACTGTCATCAACCCCCTGAGATTCAGTGCGGGGAGATCCGCAATCCCTGTGCAGAGCTCAAGCGCGTTGTCGGTCTCGAGTCCGAACTTCGATTCCTCACCACTCGTGTTCACCTCGACGAGAATATCGGTCGTTATCCCCTCGCGTTCGCCGCCGCTGCTGAGCTTTTCGGCGAGCTTCAGCGAGTCGACCGAATGGATCATCTCGAATTTCCCGATGACCTTGTTCACCTTGTTCGTCTGGAGGTGTCCTATGAGATGCCAGCGGCATGGCGAAGTCACTCCCGGTTCCTTCGAGAGGAACTCCTGTACGCGGTTCTCGCCGACATCGGTCACGCCGGCGGCGATGGCTTCCTCTACAGTCTCCGCCGGATGTGTCTTGGTGACGGCGATGATCGTGACATCCGACGGGTCACGGCCAGCTTTAACAGCCGCTTCGGCAACCCGCTCGTTTACGCGTTTCCAGTTTTCCGCTATCGACATTTCGTGCTCCAGTCCCGAGAAAGGCGGTTCCGTCCGGGGCCGCCAAAAAGGCCGGCCCGCAGAGGACCGGCCTTCGAATATCCCTCCAGCCTGTCCGGTCCACTACCGTCAGTCAGCGTGGATCATGATCAATTCCATCTGCTCCTCGCCAGCCACGACGACCTCGCCGTCGAGTGTGATGAAGCAGTCGATCTCGCTTCGCGCGGCCATCTCACCCTCGAGGTAGATACCCGGCTCGATCGAGAAGCAGATGCCGGGTACGAGCTGGCGCTCGTCTTTCGTCTCGAGGTTGTCGATATTCACTCCGTTGCCGTGGACCTCTTCGCCGATCGAATGGCCGGTGCGGTGGATGAAGTAGTCACCGTAGCCAGCCTCTATCACAACGTTCCTGCAGGCGTCGTCGACTTCCCAGCCGAACACAGGATTGCCCTCGGCGAAACGCTTGCGCACGAAGTCAACCGCTGCGATCCGCGCGTCGCGCACCGTGTGGAAGATCTCCTGGTACTTCTCCGGCGGATCGTCCCCGATATAACCGCACCATGTGATGTCGTAGTAGATCGAGCCGGGCTTCTTGAGCCTGCCCCAGAGGTCGATCAGGACCATGTCGCCCTTCTTGAACTCGTACGAGCCTTCCTCTTTCGGCTCGAAGTGTGGGTTGGCGGGGTGATCGTTGATCCCGACGATAGGTATGTCGTGGCCGGGATCGATGCCTTCCTCATCGAAGCGCCGCAGGATGAGCGACGCGACGTCGAACTCGGTCAGCTTGCTGCCCTCGCCGATCGCCTTGCCGATCTCTGCGAATGCCTCGTTCTTGATACCCTGGATTATATCGCACGCCTTGAGATGGCTCTGGTATCCCTTCTCGTCGATGATCGCCTCGAAGAGCTGGACCAGATCGGCCGAAGAAACGACCTCGTGTCCGAATGAGCGAATCAGCTCGATCGTCCCGCCATCGACTATCGACGTGTAGGGGATGTTGCATAGCGGAGAATACTGCATCGCGATCGACTTCGGCTCGCCGAGTATCTCCCTGAGCTTCGCGTGGAGCTCGACCCATGGATGGTAGAAGACCTTCTCGCCGGGCAGCGAATCGAGCTTGGCAGGCTCGACGCGATGGCACAACCTCACCGGCTCGCCGACGACCGGGATGAAGTAGAACCACCGTCGCGACGTCATCTTCTCGAAATCCATATCGAGGATCCTGTACGCGAGGTGATCGCGGTTGTGGAAGTCGTAGAGCAGCCAGCCGTCGATCCCTTTGTCCTTCAGAGCGTCCTGAATCGCTTTG
>DAOVNN010000103.1 GCA_030630165.1 Candidatus Krumholzibacteriota bacterium | reverse complement strand
GGCCGTATTCGTATCCTGTTTCCTGTTCGGATTGAGCCTTCCGCCGACCCTTCCGATCTGGATAGCCGTCGTGGGAATCGTTTTCGGGATTATGTTCGGTAAGATGGTCTTCGGAGGCTTCGGGCGTAACATCTTCAATCCCGCACTTGTCGGCAGGGCGTTCATATACATAAGCTTCGGGGGCCCCATGACGGCTGCCTGGGTAAGCCATGCCGGCGGAGGCGCCGGAGGTTTTGCCCGGTTCTCGGCTGATGCGGTGACGCAGGCCACTCCCCTGACGCAGCTCAGTGAGGGACTGCCTGTCTCGAAGGTCTCGATGCTCCTGGGAAATGAAGCGGGATGTATCGGCGAGACGAGCGCGATCCTTCTCCTTTTGGGCGGGATATATATAGTTTACAAGAAGTTCGCTAACTGGCGCATCGTACTATCCATTTTTATCGGCATGCTCGCACTGCAGACGGCTCTGTGGCTCACTGGTGCCGGCAATGCTATCGATCCGTTAAGTGCGGTGATCGGCGGCGGGTTCATGATGGGGGCCTGGTTCATGGCTACCGATCCTGTGTCCGCTTCGCAGACCAATGGCGGTCGGTGGATCTACGGCATTCTTATTGGAGCACTGACAGTGCTCATCCGGACCTTCTCCATATGGGCGGAAGGCATGATGTTCGCCATCCTTCTCGGTAATATGTTCGCTCCCATCGTCGACTACTATATCAAAGAGGCGAGGAAGAAGGGGAATCTGGCATGAAGAAGGAGTCCTTCGCGAAGAAGCGGATGTACCCCGTAGTTTTCATGCTGCTTGTGACTGTCGCGTTCATCTCGGTCACAACTGTGATCTATACCTTCACCAAAGATACGATCAAACTCAATGAAAGACTTCGGCTGAAGCAGGCAGTACTTTATGCGGGTGGAACAGGTCTTTCCAGCGATCCGGTCGAGATAGAGAAGGCATTCGACGATCGCGTCGAGGAAATAAAGGATGATTCAGGGAGAGTCAGGTACTACACGATCCGGGAAGAAGGAACGGCTGATATCGAAAGTTACGTAGTCATCCAGACCGGCGCCGGTCTATGGGGTGAGATCACCGCCGGTGTCGGATTCGACCGCGATCTGGATTCTTTCAGGGGGCTCGAGATCATAGATCAGAACGAGACGCCGGGTCTCGGCGGGAGGATCGATGAGGCATGGTTCAAGGAGCAGTTCATGGGAAAACAGCCTCCTCTTTCATCAGTGCCTGAAGGCGATCCTGCCTCCGAGAACCAGTTTCAGGCGATTACCGGCGCATCCTATTCGACCGAGGCGATACAGAACATCGTGAACGCTGCGCGTGAATACGCGCGAACGGAGATACAAGGTACGGAATGAAGGGTTACAAGGTCAAAAAGGTGTTCCTCGAGGATCTGGGTGTGAACAACCCGGTGTTTATCCAGGTACTCGGCATCTGCTCGACACTTGCCGTGACGAACGTGCTGAAGAACACGGTTGTCATGAGCGTAGGGCTGATCTTCGTGACAGCGTTATCGAATGTGACAGTATCCTGGCTCAGGAACATAATGCCATCCCGGATACGAATGATGGTCGAGACCCTTATAATCGCCTCATACGTGATCATCGTCGATATCGTGCTCAAGGCGTATATGCCGGAGGTATCACGCCAGCTCGGTCCCTATGTCGGACTTATCATCACGAACTGTATCATCATGGGAAGGGCCGAGGCTTTCGCCCTGTCCAATCCCCCCGGCCTGTCCTTCATTGACGGCATCGCTTCGGGTATCGGCTATTCCTATGTGCTCGTCGTCATCGCGATCGTGAGGGAACTTATGGGGTCGGGGTCGATATGGGGCTATCACATACTCGGAGACTGGTGGACAAACTGGTCGATCATGGTGATGGCGCCGGGAGCTTTCTTCACGCTTGCCATCTTCATCTGGGTCGTTAAGGGAATAATGTACAAGCGGGAGGAGGGTAGAAGCTCATGAGTGAGGGACTCGCGTTCTACGCAATATTCTTCGCGGCGATCTTTACCAATAACATCCTGCTGACGAACTACCTCGGCATGTGCTCCTTTCTCGCCGTATCCAGGGAAGTAGACACTTCGATGGGGCTGGGCTGGGCCGTCGTGTTCGTCATGACCGCGACGAGCGCCCTGAACTGGCTCGCTTATCACTATATTCTCGTTCCGTTCGATCTGACCTACCTGAGATTTGTAGTATTCATCGTCATCATCGCGGCTTTCGTGCAGATAGTGGAGATGATAATCGAAAGGGTCTCGGACAAGTTATATATCGCGCTCGGAATATTTCTTCCGCTGATAACTGTAAACTGCGCCATACTCGGTGTGAGCCTGTTTATGGTGATCAGAGAATACACCTTCATCAATTCCATATTCTTCGGGCTGGGAAGCGGTATAGGGTGGATGGTCGCGATAATAGCGATGGCCGGGATCAGGCAGAAGATGGCCCGTTCGCGTGTTCCAAGGGCGCTTGTCGGGGCAGGTATAGCGCTTATCATCGCGGGCATAATGGCACTGGCGTTCATGGGCTTTTCGGGCATGATCAAGATCACCTGATAAGAGGGAATCAGAGCATATTGTCTCCTTTAGCACAGATATTGATTGGTGTCGGCGCTATCAGCGCTATCACGACGTTGCTTGCCATAATCATGGTGATCGCCGACGCTACGATCGGCAACTACGGCAGTGTTCAGATCAGGATCAACAAAGAAAAGGATATAACCGTCGAGGGGGGCAGGACGCTTCTCTCGGCGCTTATGGATGAGAAGATCTTCATCCCGTCAGCCTGCGGTGGGCGAGGATCATGCGGGCTGTGCAAGGTAAAGGTCACATCCGAAATAGGGGAGCATCTGCCCACCGAACTGCCGTGGCTTTCCGATGACGAGCGGAAAGAAAACGTCCGGCTATCCTGCCAGCTGAAGATAAAGAAAGATGCCGCGATACAGATCCCCGAAGAGCTTTTCAACGTCAAGGAATTCGAGTGCGAGGTCAAATCGATCGTCGATCTGACCCACGATATCAAGGAGATAACGCTGCGGCTCAAAGAACCCGCTCAGATGAAATACAAGGCCGGGCAGTTCGTGCAGTTCGAGGTCCCCGAGTATGAACTGACTTCCGAGCCTGTATACAGGGCGTATTCGATATCATCCCAGCCCTCCCGTACAGACGAGATCGAGCTTGAGATCCGACTTGTCCCCAGCGGTATCTGTACGACTTATGTATTCGAGCATCTGAAAGTGGGGGATACGGTCACAATCAATGGACCGTATGGACACTTTTACCTGCAGGACACCGATGCCAGGATCATATTTGTAGCGGGAGGTTCGGGGAACGCACCGATCAAGTCGATCCTCCATGATATGCTCGAGAAAGATATCCAGCGCGAGGCGGTCTATTTCTTCGGTGCGAGATCGAAATGCGACCTCTTCCTCATCGACGAGATGAGGGAGATGGAGAAGAAATTGCCGAATTTCAAGTATGTTCCTACACTTTCCCAGCCGCAGCCTGAAGATAACTGGGAGGGAGATGTAGGCCGCGTCACGGATGCGATTGAACGCAACATCGACTCCGGAGAAAACACCGAGGCGTACCTGTGCGGAAGCCCCGGTATGATCGAATCGGTCGTGGACGTTCTGAAGAAAAAGGGAATCCCGGAAGACAAGATCTATTACGACAAATTCGCGTGAGGTCAGGACGATGAAGCAGACAGAGCAGATGAAAGAGATCCAGGCTAAGATGAAGCCAGGCGTCATTACTCTTGATGGATTTCTCGGTGCGGACGACCGAAACCTCATCGATATTCTTGAAGATGATGATGCTGAGGTCAAGCGGCTCAGTCTGACTCATGAAAAGATCGCGGCAAGGATGCTGGAGTTGCGCGAAGCAGGTAAAAATGGTCTGGGAGACATGATCGGCGTTCCTCCACATTACGAAGTCAGCGTCGATATCGCTCGCGGCAAACTCCCCTGCCCGTTCGGGCATCGGGGACTCATCAGGAAGTCTATGATACGGGTGAGGAATATTATTAACGACCGCGAGATCATATATACAGATATGAACATCCATATGATCAAGGAGCATGGTTTCTACCAGGGGAAGGGTTCACCCTTTCGTCTGGAAATAAGTGATCTCGTAGAGATTCTGGATATCGGGCCGCCCGAATAGAGAAGATAGCGAATGATGTCAGGATTCTTCAGAGCACGGAATATCGTTCTGTTTCTTCCGTGTATCGCCGTTCTTATCGGATTGAATCTCTTTGAGTCAGCGTGGACGGCGATCCTGCTCTATCACGCGGTAATCGTGATCTATATGTTTCTCACGCGCCGAAACCGTCTTCGTCGCGAATTATTGCGGGGCTGGAATACTGCCGTCGGGGCAGGACTTATTCTTTTCTGCGCATTATGCGGTCCGTTACTCATTCTTCTCTGGCCCATAATTAAAAACGTGCCAGGCGGCCTGTCGCCGGTACTGGAAGCATATGGTATCCACGGGGTCAGCTGGTGGCTGTTTGCTGTTTATTTCGTCTCCCTGCATCCCATACTCGAGGAATTGTTCTGGAGAGGCGTTATGGCGCCTGAAAACAGCAAGATCGACATCGTAGATGTCGCTTTCGGTGCCTATCATGTTCTCGTTCTTGTCCATTTCCTGCAATTGCCATGGGTCATCCTGGTGTTTGTCATACTTGTCCTGGTCTCATGGCTCTGGAGGTGGATTGCGCAGAGATATGCCGGCCTCACTATCCCTCTGGTATCCCATATGACCGCCGGAGCGGGCATCATGACAGCCACATATTTCCTGATAAGCTGATAACCCGCACTGCAGCAGAGACAGGTTTCTGCCTTGCGTCGTTTCACACTGATAAGTGATAATCGATTGGCAAGAGGCGAATCTCCTTTTTTCGGCGGATCATATTATGAAACGAGCAGGAAGCTTATCCTTATCGCTGATTCTTACGGCAGTTCTGGTCTTTGCTGCATCCTGCTTCAACGATGATCTTTCTGCCGTGAGAAGCGATCCGATTGTGCCTCCAGCCAGGATACCATTCAGCCCAACAGTGTATTACAGCAGTTGCTGCGGACCCGTATCTGTCTGTTCGGAGGATTTCAATGATGACGGCTTCCTCGATCTCGCCGCTGTCAATATCGTAGGGGATGATATCTCGATACTGCCTGGAAAAGGGGATGGGACCTTTGGCCCTGAGGTTCAATATGCAGTCGGTGATCATCCTACCCAAATCCAACCTTGCTATCTCGACGGGAACGAGGTCATCGATCTTGCCGTATCGGATCTCAGTTCCAACAGTATCTTCGTTCTTCTGGGAAATGGGGACGGTACTTTTATGTCAGCTGTCGAATATGGGGTCAACGATGAACCCAGGTCGGTATATACAGCGGATTTCAACGGAGATATGATTGAGGATCTTGTCTCGGCAAATACCCAATCCAATGATGTCTCTGTGCTTCTCGGGTTTGGGGACGGTACTTTCGCCCCGGCCGATAATTATGCAGTGGGCGAGCATCCCCAGTCCGTCTTCTCGTGTGACCTTGACAACGACGGCAATCAGGATCTTGCCGTAGCGAACGTGGCTGGAAACTCCGTCTCAATACTGCTCGGTCAGGGGGACGGGACATTTTCCATGGCGATCGATTATGTCGCGGGAGCCGGGTCTTATTCTGTTTACGCAGACGATTTCAATGAGGATGGCAATGTGGACCTTGTTGTGGCTAATCAGTATCAATACACCGTCACGGTATTTTTAGGCAATGGGGACGGAACCTTGAAAGAAGGCATGCACTATGGTACCAGTCGGGCGCCAATATCGGTATGCACAGGGGATCTCGATGGGGATGGATATATCGATCTGGCGGTAGCGAACTGGCGTTCAGATGATATTTCAATCCTGCGAGGTGACGGGACCGGGAAATTCAGTCTGCCTGTCAAATATAAAGCGGGCAATTCACCCGCTGAGATAATCTGCATTGATCTGGATGGAGATGGGGATCTCGATATGGTATCGGCTAATATGTCGTCAGATGACATTTCAGTGCTGATAAACATGACCAATGATTGAACGGAGCTGGTTCTGGATGAAGAAAACCGCGAGGCTTTACATCGACGGGTTCAATTTCTACTACTCGATATACAATAACAGGGATCTGCACCGGTGTCTGTGCTGGTGTGATTTCAGGAAACTCGCGGAAAAACATCTCCTGACGGATGATTATGAGCTGGACAGGATCAAGTACTTCACATCCCTCGTTGGTGAGCATGGAGGGGTCATTGAGCAGGAAAGACAGAAGCTGTGGCTCCGGGCGGTAAAGAACATCGATGGTCTCGAGATCATCAAAGGGTACTATCAGAAACATGGACACAAATCGAGGGTGGAGAAACAGACCGATGTCAACATCGCTGTCGAGATGCTCATGGACGCCTTTCTACACGATGATTTCGACAAGGCGCTTCTTCTGTCCGGGGATCTCGACCTTGCGCCGGCAGCTCTGGCAATAGCGGAAAAATTATCCGGATCCAGGACAGTCGAGGTCTGGATACCGCCGGAACAGTCATACGGCAGGTGGGAAAAGGTAGAGAAGGGGACGAAGGTATATTGCTGCAACATATCGCCGGAAATGCTGGAGACAAGCAGGCTTCCCGATGACTTCAGGGACAAAGCAAGTGGAGAAGTGATACATAATATTCCCGAATGGAGAAAAAAGAAGATTGACTGAAGCCCCCGGGGCCATATAATCACGAATAATTCTGAACCATTGGAACCCGCAAACGAAGGGAGGCAGGATGAAATCGACGCTTTCCGCAGCACTGCTCATCCTCCTGGTAATCGCGCTTGTTCCCGTCGACGGATTGACCGAAGAAAAGGCGCTGCAGCTGTCGCTGTTTACGCCTCTGCAGATCCGCCCCGCTGATACTTCAATCAAGTATTTTCGCTTCAATCTGCTCTATGGCCGGAATACATCTCTGGTCGGACTCGATCTCGGTCTCGTAAACCATCTGACCGCTGGAGAATCCAAGGCTGTTCAGCTAGGTTTCGCTAACTGGGTCGAAGCCGATCTCAAGGGGCTTCAGCACGGCTGGCTGAACGTTACAAAGGGCACCTTTACCGGCTTTCAGTGGGGATTCATCAATTACTCCGGTCATACCAAGGGTTTTATGCTCGGATTCGTAAACTACTCGGAGTCGATGTACGGTCTTCAGATCGGACTGATCAATATCATTCGTGAAGGAGGCATGCTGCCCTTCTTCCCGATATTCAACTTCTCCTTCTAACGAGAAGTATGCGATTTATAGACTGGCACCTTATGATGATGACAATGAGCAGGGTGATTCTCGTCACTCTGCTCATTTCTATTGCTGTTGCAGGACGATTGAAATCAGAGACTGCATCCGGTACGGGCTTGAGGCACTCGCTGTTTTTCGAAACGGGAGGGCTTCTCGGCGGAGAGACGAAGGTGCCCATGTACGAAGAATCCTTTTTCCGGCTCTACTCAGAAGCGGGATATGAGTTCGAGACTTCCCGGGATGAGAAACGGCGGGGCAACAGGTACGGCCTGGCCGTCAGCGGAGCGCTTGGAAGCGGCGATATGCGTATCGGGATATCGCCGAGGATCACATGGCAGTTCCATCCCCGATGGGCGATCCAGGGTGCCGCAGGACCGGTCTGGAGCAGCAAAGAGGAGGAGGCCGGTCTCTTCGAACGGGGCTGGCAGGTCCGTGGAGGGCTGCTCTATGAAGATCTCACCTCGTTTACCGTCCTCTGGCAGGCTCTGCCGTATTCTATCAACTTTGAGGGCTATGAAAGTGGTACCCAGCATTCGGTATACGCCGGGGTGATGTTTCACGGTATGCCGGGGGTAATAGTCTCTCTGGTCACGTGGGGGATCATCGCCGCGGTCGTCGGCTTTGTACTGATTACACATCCGCCATCGTGAGCGACATTCAGCGGCGTTTCTCAAGTAAATTGACATCGTGATAAATAGTCTCTATGCTCACCAGCGAGGACACAGGGGTATAATATAGACATCCTGACAGATTACGATCTGAAGATGAACCGGTACGGAATGCTGTTGATCGAATAACCTGTAAAGGAGGGAACATGACTGTAGAGATGTTACGCGCGTTTTTCGGCTGGTGCACACTCCTGAACTGGGCGTTGCTGCTGCTCAGCTTCATGTTTGTTACTCTGGGACGGAGCTGGACATTCAGAATGCACGCGAAGATGTTCGGCATATCGGAGGAAGAGGTCTCAAAGGCCCTGTACCTGGTAATGGCGGGATACAAGGTTTCGATATTCCTCTTCTGCCTGATCCCTTACCTTGTTCTACGCATCATAGCCTAGGGGTTGAACATCCCGAACTCATGAAGAAGATCAGACTCGGAATAAGCTCCTGCCTTCTGGGCGAGAATGTCCGCTACGACGGCAGGCACATGCTCGACAAGTTTCTCAGGGATGAACTGGGTAGATATGTCGACTTCGTTCCTGTATGCCCAGAGGTGGAATGCGGACTGAGTATCCCGAGGGAAGCGATGAGGCTGGTCGGCGAGCCGGCAAATCCCCGGCTGCTGACGCGCAATACCCTGATCGATCACACGGACAGGATGATGAAGTGGACCGCGAAACGGCTCTGTAAGCTGGAAAAGGAAGACCTGCGGGGATTCGTCTTCAAGAGCCGTTCACCGAGTTCTGGGATGACAGGGGTGAAGGTGTACGACGAGACAGGAACACGAATCAGAAAGGGGGCAGGACTCTTCGCCCGTGCTTTCATGGACAGGTTCCCGGTCCTTCCCGTGGAAGACGAAAGCCGTCTCTCCAACGCGGGCCTGCGAGAGAACTTCATTG